>JAJZVE010000814.1 GCA_021845835.1 Pseudomonadota bacterium
GTGTCCATGCTTAATCCAGCAGTCGGCAATCCTTCGCAGTCGCGACCGCGCCCCGTGCGTTGCCACCACCCACCCATCGGGTCGCGGGAGACATCGGACACGGCACGAAGATGCGGGACGCATGCATCCAAGGCCGTGGAGTCGCGTATCCCATCGGACGCGAACCGACCCTGGGATCAGGCGCCGCAGCATTTCTTGTACTTCTGGCCCGAACCGCACGGGCAAGGCTCGTTGCGGCCGACCTTGCGCGTGATGAGCCACCGACCCGCGGCCTTCATCTCGGCATGGCGGCGCGCAAGGCGTTCGAGATGACCGGGGTGTCGCCGACAAAAGGCATCCCAAAGCGCGTCCAGCCGCGCCTCGCCGTTGTTTTCGGCGCATAGCTCGTGTCCACCCGCGAGGCGGACACGGACATAGCCGGGAGGACCATCGCCCGAGAAGACGTTCAGCGGCACGAAATCCACGGTAACCTCGTCGCAGGCGCAATCCGGCGTCGGACAATAAAAGTCCACGGCCTCGTAGAGTTGGGCATCGAGTACGTAGAGGTCGCGCCGCCCGCCCTTATACACCTCCCCCCACGGCAACTTCTCCCCCGGCCTCCATCCCGGCACCAAAAGGGCCTTGGTTAGCGGTACGGTGCCAGGATCGCGCCGCCCCTTGGCGCGATGCCAGAGGCTCGCGATGGCATCGAGCACCTCACCATCAATCGCCTCCGCTATGGCGCGGATCTCGGGATGGGTCGCCAGATCCAAGGGCTCTTCGCCATTGGGCGCGAGCGGCAGGGCGGCATCGATATCGAAAGCGAAGGCCGGAAGGCCGGAACTCTCGCGGGCAGCGGCCTCATAATCCGCACCGGTTTCCCAGGCGTGGCGGACACAGGCACCGCGCGCCACAAGGGTATCCCGCCCCGCGTCGCTTGCGATAATCACCGCGGTTCGGCATAGACATTGGGGCGTGGGGCATGTGTGGGCCCAGATCCAAAACGCGCCCGCACCCCTATCCGCCAGTGCGAATATTCCGTCGTCCGCCGCAAGCTTCCGCCCTGTCGTTTCGGTACTCATCCCGCGCCATTCCTCTGTAAAGGCCGTCCCGGAAGATGCTACCACAGCCCTGGAGGCTGCGATAAACGCTATGCCTGCCGTCCAGGATGAATTTGTCCTCTCAATCTTTTTTCGCCAGATCAACCCGTTAACCGCTGCCGCTGACCAGGTCCTCGATAGCCCGGTATAACGGGCGCATGCACTCTCTGAGCTTTCAGGGCCAGTCCCTGTCCGAACTGATCCTGCGCCCCGTCTCCCGTAGCGAGGAGGCGCGCTATCGGGCGCCGGGCGCAGTACCACTACCTTGGCGATCTGCCCAGGATCGGCGAGACGCGGTGGTACGTCGCCACTTGGCGCGAGCAGTGGTTGGCACAGCTGTCCGTTTCGGCGGCGGCACTGAAGTGCGGGATACGCGACCGCTGGATCGGCTGGGACTTCCGTTCGCAGTATGACCGGCTCAGGCTCATCGCCAACAACAGCCGTTTTCTGATCCTGCCCGAGGGGCGTTGGCCGAACGTCGGCTCCCGGGTGCTTTCTCGACTGGAACGTCGCGTGGCCGCTGACTGGCAGCGTCAGTTTGGGCATCCGCTGCTGCTGCTGGAGACCTTTGTCGATCCGAGCCGCTTTCATGGCGGTGTGTACCGGGCCGCGAATTGGCGGGAGCCTGGCCTCGCGCGCGGCTACCGGCGCACGCGCGAGGGCTATAGCGCCGCGCCGGAGACCCCGAAACGTCTCTTCGTGCGTCCGCTGTGCCGCAACGTCCGCGCCCGCCTGACCCATCCCGATCGCCGCCGTCTTGGTCTGACGGGAGCCCCGAAAATGCAACTCAATGCCGAACAGATGCGCTCTCTGCCCCTGTGCTTTACCACCATCCCCGATCCGCGCCGCGCTCAGGGGCGCCGGCATCGTCTGCCGGTGGTGTTGGCGATTGCGGCCGGCGCGATCCTGTGCGGCATGCGCGGCTATAAGGCCATCTCCCACTGGGCCGATGGACTGGGACAGGGCGCCCGTCGGCGCTTCGGCTGCCGGCGTGAGGACGGACACTACGTCGTGCCCAGTGAGTCCGTGATCCGCGACTGCCTGGCGCGTATCGAGCCGGGCGCACTCGATCGGGCGCTCAACGCCTGGAACCAGGCCTGAGGGGCGCAGGACGAGGCGCTGGCGATGGATGGCAAGACGATGAAGAACGCCATCGATGACGTCGGCGAGCAGGTCCACATCATGAGCGTCGTCGGACATCAGTCCGGGCTCTGTCACACCCAAAAAAGTCGGCACGCTGCCGCTAGCCGGAAGCGACGAACGCAAGCAGACCAACGAAATCGGCATGGCCATCCCGCTGCTCGACTGCTGCCACATCGCGGGCCGGGACATCACCGCCGATGCCCTGCTGACGCAGCGCGCGCTGGCCGCCTACATCGTGGGGCGTGCGGCACACTATCACTTCACGGTCAGAGGCAACCAACCCACTCTCGCCGGCGACATCGCGCTGCACTTCGAGCGACGCGGCGCGCCGGATTTCGTCGATCAGCCGGCCGTCGGTCACGGACGAATCGAGACACGGCGCATCTGGTGCAGCACGGCCCTGAATGACTATCTCGATTTCCCCCATGTCGGCCAGCTCTTCCTGATCGAACGTGAGACGATCATCAAGAAGACCGGGCAATGTCGCCGCGAAACCGCCCTTGGCGTGACCAGTCGCTCCCCGGAGCAGGCCTCGCCCGAACGACTGCTGGCCCTCAACCGCGGTCACTGGGGCATCGAGAGTCTGCATTACATCATCGACTGGAACTACGACGAGGATCGCATCCGCACCGGCCACGGCCCGCAGAACGTTACGCGCCTGCGCTGTTTCGCCGTCGGAGTGTTGAAGTCCTTCCGGAAACCCGACCAGTCATTGGCGCACATGATGCGCAAGCTCGTAAGCCGTTCAAGAACGGTGCTCGACTATCTGCGCTTGACCGCCAATTCGCTTGGCCGGGCTCAACCGGCGTGATGAGAACAAATTCGCCCTGACCCAGGCATGGTACCTGCTGGTGTCCATCGAAAAAGCGTTGGCTCAGAACCCGATGGACACCATCACCACCGT
>JAJZVE010000815.1 GCA_021845835.1 Pseudomonadota bacterium
GGCGGCGACGGGGTACGGAACAACAGCTCGCGGCCGGCGGCGCCATTGACCACGCAGCCCAGCGCGGCGCCGCCCCGCATCTCGTTGACGCAGGTGTTGCAGGCAAGGCAGCGCCGTACCGGCTCGCCCCGCCGGACCTTGGCGGCCCAGTCCGGATCGGCGATCAGCGAGCGGCCGAGCGCGATGAAATCGGCCTTGCCGGACGCCACCGCCGCCGCCGCCGTCGCGGGATCCCCCAGTCGCCCGACGGCGATGACGGGGACGCCCACGTCCTTGCGGATGTCGGCGGCGTAGGCCAGGAAGGTCGCGTCCGGCATGGCCATCGGCGGGATCATGACGGCGCCGGATGGCAGCGAGCGGTAATGGCCGGCGGTGACGTGCAGCGCGTCCGCTCCCGCCGCCGCCGCCCAGACGGCGATCCGCCGCCCGTCGGCGAACGGCATGCCCGCGGGGAAGAAATCCTCGACCGAAATGCGGTAGATGACGGCCATTCCCGGCACCGCCGCCTTGACCGCCCGCAGCACGTCGAGGCCGAAGCGCGCCCGGTTCTCCAGCGTGCCGCCATAGGCGTCCTCGCGGCGGTTCTCAAACGGCGTATGGAACTGCGAGATCAGGTAGCCGTGCGCCGCGTGGATCTCGACGCAGTCGAACCCGGCCGCCTGCGCCCGCACCGCCGCCGCCGCGAACGCCGCCACCGCGGCGTCGATGCGCGCCTTGGTCATCGCTTCCGGCACGATCGTCTCGAACGTGGTCTCGAACACCGGATGCGGGATTGCCGACGGCGCGACCGGCGATTCGCCGCAGATGTCGGCGCGCGTGTGTCCGCCGCCGTGGCCGAGCTGGATGGAGGCGCGGGCGCCGCCGGCGTGAATGTCCCGCACCAGTCGCGTCAGCCCGGGAAGAAAGCGATCATCGTAGATGCCGAGTTCGCGGCGACGGTGCCGCCCGGCCTTTTCCGGCGACGCCATCTCGACCGTGATCAGGCCGACGCCGCCGCGCACGCGCGCCATGTAGTACGCGACGGTGGCGTCGGTGACATGGCCCTCATCGTCGGCCGCGCGGGTGGTCATCGGCGGCATGACGATGCGGTTCGGGATCTCGACCGGACCGATCCGCCCCGGCGTGAACAGGATGCTCATGGTCCTCCCGCCCGACACCGAATTGGCGACGTGCCGCCGAAGCTCTCGCCCCGGCGGCCGTCGCCTGCGTTCACGCCGCCAGCGCCTCGGCACCTTCGTGCCCGATGCGCGCCGCTGCGAGCGCCTGGCGCAGGCGCTGCAACTCGGCGTCGGACAGCTTCATCAGCGGCGGCCGGACGACCGCGGCGTCGATGCGGCCGAGCATGACCAGCGCTTCCTTCATGCGGTTGTGCATGTCGAGGAACGGCGCCGCGTAGAACGCCTGCGCCATCGGATAGATGCGGTCGTTGATCGCCCGCGCGCGCCGCAGGTCGTTGGCCTGCACCGCCTGCCACAGGGCCACCTGCAGGTCGGCGATGACGCTGCCGGCGCCCGACAGCAACCCTCCGCACCCCATCACCAGCGAAGACATCAGCCAGGAACTGTGGGTGGTCAGCACCGTCACCGGCCGCGGCAGCGACTGGAACGTACGGATGTGCCGCTCATGCAGCATGGCATCGTTGCACCAGTCCTTGATCGCGCGGATGCTGGGCACGGCCTCAAACAGCCTGAGCAGCGTGTCCAGCGGATAGGCGAGGTTGCTGCGTTCCGGATAGACGAAGCAGATCAACGGCAGGTCGGTGGCATCGGCGATCATCTTGTAGTGGGCGAGCGTCATTTCCGGCCGCAACTGGCCGCCCAGGCTCAGCGGGTTGGGGGGGAACACAAGCAGCGCGGACGCGCCGGACGCGGCGGCCATCCGGGCAATGCGGGCCGCCTCGTGACTGCCGTCGGCATAGACGCCATTGATCAGCGGCACGCGGTCGCCGATTTCGTCAAGCGACACGTCGAGGATGCGCTTCTGTTCGTCGAAGCTGCAGGCATGCACTTCGGAGGCATGCCCGTTCACGGTGATCGCCGAAACCCCACGCACCGCGGCGACATCGCGCAGATGCCGGCGCGTGTTCTTCTCGTCGATGCTGAAATCGTCGCGGAACGCCAGCAGAGTGGCCGGAATGACACCCCCTGGGACGTAGTTCTTGAAGCGGCTCACGGCTTCCTCCTCCTTGCGCGACTCCTCGCCCACCGGCCACGACAACGGCGGCCCTTGAACGGGGCTGACTTACTCGGAAGTAAGTGCTATCATGTGCGCCGATGGCTTGGCAATGGCGAATTTGCTAGGGTTACGGTGACCGTGACGTCCGGAAAGCGAGGGATAATGGAAGCAATGTCGATGCGTGACCGGATCAAGGGGCTCGCCACCGAGCTGTTGATCCGGCACGGGTATCACGGCGTCAGCTTCGGCGACATCGCCCGCACGCTCGACACCACGCGCGCCAACGTCCACTACCATTTCGGCAACAAGCTCTCGCTGGTGGAGGAGTTACTCGACGACTACCTGCAGGAGACCCTGACCGCGTTCCGTGCGATCTGGACCGACGGCAGCACGACATTCTTCGGCAAGATCGAGGCGACCGTCGAATACAACCGGCGGCGCTTCCTGAAGTTCAATCCCGGCAATGACACGCGGCTGCCGTGGAGCCTGATCTCGCGCATGCGCCTGGACGCGGACATGCTGAGCGACAAGGGACGCAAGGCGCTGCAGGGCTTCGCCGACGAGCTCCACACCTACGTGATCTCGGGCATCAGGAGCGCGAAGGCACGCGGCGAACTCGCCGCCTCGGCGCCGGTCGAAGACATCGCGCTGCAAATGGTCGCGATCGTCAACAGCGCCGGCCCGATCACGCAGGACGCCGGCAATTTCGACCGTCTCGAACAGCTCTACCTCGCCGTCGGGCGCGTCGTCATCCACGCCTACGGCAAGCGCGACGCCGGCGCGGCGAGCGGCGCGGCGGGATTGGCCCCGGTCGCCGCCCCGCCGGTCCCCGTTGCCCCGGCAGGCACCCCGGCCGCCGCCCGGGCGCGGTCCATGGCAACCGAGTTGTAGGCCCAGGACACGGACACGGACACGGACACGGACACGGACACGCGACGATGGCCGGTCCG
>JAJZVE010000816.1 GCA_021845835.1 Pseudomonadota bacterium
GAACAGGAGAAGCTGCGTCAGGCCGCGCGGCAGCGCGGCTACGCGGAGCCGCCGCCCGATTACACGACGCCGATCGATCCCAGCCAGTTGAAGCCGATGGAAGGTCGCTGACCTGATGGACGGTGTGCGCAGCCTTGCCGCTGCGGAGGCGGCCGCGCTGGCGCCGCCGATGCGTGCGGCGAAGCCTGCGCCACCGTTCCTGACCGTGATCGTGTGTACCCATGAGCGCCCGCGCTATCTGGCGACCTGCCTGGCCGCGCTGGCGACGGGCGGTGGCGCGGGCGGCGCGGCAGCGCCGGGCGAATGCCACGTCATTGTGGTGGACAGCGCCTCCTCGGCGCCGGCGGCGGCGGAGATCGCGGCGCTGGCCGCGGCGCATGGCGCGCAGTTGTTGCGGGTGGACGAGCCGGGCCTGTCGCTGGCCCGCAACGCCGGGCTTGCCGCGGCCGTCACGCCCTGGGTGGCCTATATCGACGACGATGCGCGCGTGGCACCGGACTGGGTGGCCGCCATCGCGGCAGCCGTGGCGCGGCTGCCGCCGCAGGCGGCGGCGCTCGGCGGCCCGATCGTGCCGGCCTGGGAGGCTCCCTGCCCAAGCTGGTGGCCGGCGGAACTGGTGCCGGCGCTGACCGTGCTGGACTGGAACACCCCCGGCCGCGTCGGCGACGGCAGCCTGCCGCGGCATGTCGAGCCGTACGGCGCCAACATGGTGTTCCGCACCGCCGCCTTGCGCCAGATCGGCGGCTTCCCGCCCAAGCTCGGGCGGATCGGGGCGAAGCTGCTGTCCGGCGAGGAAGCGTGGGTGATGCGGGCGCTGCGGGGCGCCGGCCACGACATCCACTACGATCCGGCGATCAGCGTGACGCACAGCATCCAGGCCGTTCGCCTCACCCCGTATTGGCTGCTGCGCCGACAGTTCTGGAGCGGCGTGTCCGAGGCCATCGTGGCGGCGCGGCTGGAGGGACGGTACAGCGCCCATGCCAAGGGGCTGCGCATGATGCTGCACGCCGCGCTGCGCGCGCCGCTCGCGCTGTGGCCCGAGCGCAGCCCGGCGCTGATCCGCCAGCGCTGCGCCCTGGCCTTCGCCTCAGGCTACCTGCGCGGCCTCTTCATCGTGCTGCGCGACTAGCGTCGCACCCTCCTCCGCCTCTTCCCGCTCCAGCGCGGCACGGGCGAACACCGCCGATACCCAGGTGAACATCACGCTCGCCGTCGCCGCGATCAGCGTGTTGTCGGTGAACGAATGAATGGCGAAGGCGATGAACACGGCGCGCATGATGAAGCGGTCGGTGCGCGGCGCGCGGCGCGTCCACCACCACGCCCAGAGCGCGATCATCAGGATCAGCAGTCCCAGCCCGAAATAGCCGCCATCCACGCCCATGCGCAGGTATTCGTTATGCGCCGCCGTCGTGCCGAGCAGCTTCGCCAACAGGCTGTCGGGATCGACGACGGCCTTGCCGGCGCCGATTCCCCACCCGAACACCGGCGAGGCGTTCCATGCCCGTTCGAACAGCGGCCAGATCAGGTTGCGGCCGGAGAGATTCTCGGCGTTCTGCGACAGCACGTTGAGCAGGCGGATGGAGTTCGACCCGGTGGCGATCGCGGCCAGAACCGGCATCACCAGCATGCCCAGCAGCACCAAGGGCAGCCGCCGCCGGGCGGGGAACGGGCCGGAGGGCAGCGTGAAGAACGCGGCGGCCGTGACCAGCAGCGCCGCCGCCAGCGGCGCGCGCGCCCCGGACAGCACCAGGATCACATAGTTGACGATGATGCCCCACAGGTTGCGCGTGCGCCCGTCGCGGTAGAGTTCCACCAGCGCCGCGTAGATCGCGGTCGCCGCGAAGCCGCCGAGAAAGGCGGGGTGCGTCGATCCCTGCAGCCGCATCGCGCCGCCCAGGCCGGTGAACAACGGCCGCAGATGCGCCGCCGCCAGCAACGCGCCGAAGGCGATGATCACCGGCGGGTTCCAGATCGTCGCCGTGATGATGGCGTTGCACCAGCGCCGCGACAGGCGGCTGAAGGAAAAAGCGAACGGCGCGGCGGACCCGATCAGCGACCGCACGCTGCCCATCAGCGTCAGCGTCGGCCACAACCCATGCATCAGGCCGATCACGAACATCGACATGTACGCGAAGGACGGATTGAACCGGTCCAGCCGTCCGCCGTAGCGCAGCATGCACACGAACAGCAGCGCGAGGCCGATGACCTTCACCACCGCCGTGATGGTGCTGTCGCTGCCGATCAGGTCGCCGAGCCACATCTCCGGGCTGGTGCCGGCCACCAGCAGCCAGGCGGCCGAGGTGATGACCGGGAAGGCGATCACCGGAACCGCCACGCAGAGCAGCGTGCCGGCGGCCAGGAACAGCGGCAGGAAGCGGATGTTGACCAGCGAGCCGACCAGCATCGCCAGCAGGAAGCCGATGGTCGCCGCCAGCAGGAACCCGTGCAGCCCGCCGCCGGCATCGTGCAGCGGCGGCGGCGCCGGTGTCCGGCGGTACGCGGCGCGCGCGACGGCACGTGACCCGGACATCGTCAGCCGTGCCCGATGCGCCGCGCGGGCGACGCGGTCAGGTCAGAGCAGCCACCAGCCGGCGACGCCCAGAACCCCGAGACTGACCGCCCCCAGCAGGGCACCGAGTACGATGCCACGGGCCGGGGCCAATTCGTCGTCTTCGATCGCGCAACCGTTCCGCGCCTCGTCTGCGGACGGTCGCGGCCGGATCTGGCCCCGGAGATCGGCTTCCGCATCGGTTGCGAGCATCGTGCGCCAGCATTACCTGGAGTTGAAATTATGCCGGCAGCATAACTCGCTCCGCGATCACAACTCAAGGAAAACCTCTGCACCGATTGGAACCGTTGCCGTCTGATTGCCCCCGCTCCCCTCACTCGCGGTAATAGCCGCCATAGCGTGGGTGGTAGACCTCCGCGTCGGAGTGGCCGGACCGGACATGCGCCCGCGGATCGACACGGGTCAGCGACACGCCGATCACGCGCGCATCGGCCTCGTCAAGCAGGTCGAGCGAGCGCGACACCACGCTGCGCGGCGTCTCCCGCCAGCGCACGCACAGCAGCGTCGCGTCGGCGATGCGCGAGATGATGCGCGCATCGGTCATCGCGAACACTGG
>JAJZVE010000817.1 GCA_021845835.1 Pseudomonadota bacterium
CTGGTTCGCGAGCCGGCGGCCCTCGACCACATCGATCGCGATCGGCACGGTCTGCACGTTCTCGGCGCGCTTCGTCGCCGTCACGATGATCGTCGCCAGCCCCATTCCCCCGCCGGCCAACGCCGGTCGCGCCACCGCGGGCGGATCGGCCTGGCGCGGGCCGGCCGGATCGGCGGACCGATCGACTGCCGAGGACCGCGGCTGCGCCGGGATATCGGAGCGTACCGTCCGAGACAGATCACCGGCGGCGGCGAACCGCCAGGACAGCGCCCATGCGCCCAACAGAATCAGCAGGCCCAGCCGCTTCAGCACAGCCTCGGCGGGCCGATGTGCCCCGATATGCATAGTCCCCCCCAGCGCAGCCCGGCGGTAATGGCCGGTGTTTAAGTTGCGCTTTAGACGGATGAGGCGGGCCATTTTGCAATGGCGGGCCGCCTGAGCGCTGCCGGAGCGCACGCCCGGATCGAATGGGCTCGATGCAGGGGGGATACAGGCCTCGCCTGGACCCGGCCCGGCCGGCGCGCCGCCGGCGACGCCGCCCCGCAGCCCTCGACGGTTGCGGCGGATTCAGTGCCCGACGGCCATCCGGAAGCTCAGCCCGTACAGCGGTACGCCCGCGTTCGGCGGCAGACATTGCTGGATGAGCAGGATCCCATTGGCGAGCGTGGTATTGCTGCCGCAGGTCTTCGTCGAGGTCACGTTCTGCGCCAGCGCGCTCAGCCGATACTGCCCCTGCGAGCCGAAGGTATAGTGCGCGCCGAGGTCGAGAAAGGTCGCCGCGTTCACGATCGCCGCCGGGTCGTTGTTCAGGGAGGAGTTCTCCTCGCCCTGGAAACGCACCGACGCATCGAGCTGCAGCAGCCGCGAAGAGCCGATGCGAAACCGCTTGCCCAACGTGGAGTTGAACGTGAACCGCGGGACGTTCGACAGCCGGGCGCCGTCCTGCACGCCCTGCAGCCCGCCCGCATCGATGATCCGCCCGTCGAGGTAGCCGAGTCCGGCATCGAGGGTCCAGCCGCCCGGCGCGGCCGCCGCGGCGCTCAGCTCCGCGCCGTCGATCCGGCTCAGCGGAATGTTGAGAAAGGCCGGACCGCCCTGGCGGATCGCCGAGAAGGCCTGCTCGTCGAGCCAGCGGTAATGAAACGCGTCGGCATTCAGCCGCAGGTGATGCTGCAGCAGCGTCGTCTTGATGCCGATTTCCGTCGCGTTGAGCTTCTCGGGCTTCACGGGGGTCAGGGCGCTGCCGAGGAACACCGCCTGGGCGCGCACGTCGAAGGCGCCGGA
This sequence comes from Pseudomonadota bacterium, assembly GCA_021845835.1. The sequence goes on from JAJZVE010000817.1 coordinate 1,285, forward strand.
CTTGAAGCCCTCCGAGTTGCTCACATAGGCCATGACGTTGCGCGAGAACTTGTACTTCAGGTCGACGTTCCAGCCGGGCATCCGGGTGATCTGCAGCTGCGGCACGCCGGGGCCGTTGCACAGGCCGACGCCCAGGGCGCAGCGTGTCGTCACGCCGGCGACGATCGAGCGGGCGAACGGCAGATCGATGAAGGTCATCGCCGAGAGTGGTGCCGCCCCCAGAGTGCCGTTCTGCGTGTAGTTGAACGTCCTCGGGGTGGTGGTCCCGCCCCGGTCGTCGTAGGAGAATCGCCCGCCGACACTGGCGGTGAGCCGCCGCGTCAGCCGGTAGTTCAGCTGCCCGTAGGGCGAGACGATGCGGTCGGTCTGCTTCAGCTCCGTGGTGAGCACCAGCGGCGGGAAGCTCACCGGCCGCACCGTGTTGTTGATCACCATCGTGCCCAGATCGTCGTACTCGTAGGACAGATACACGCCGGCCAGCCAGTTGAACCGCCCGGCGCCCGGGGAGGTCAGGCGCAACTCCTGGGAAACCAGATCGTAAATTCCGTCCTGGTCGACGTTGAACTGCACGTTCGGACTGCCGACCGAATCCGAGGCCATCTGCGCCCGCGTATGCTCCAGCCCCGTGATCGAGGTCAGCTTGATGCCGTCCTGGAACAGATGCGTCACGCGGATCACCCCTCCGGAGTCGTGCACGTTGCCCACCGGCGGCACCGAGGAGTACACATCGTTCCAGTTCGGCGTCGACAGATTCATCGGCCCGGCCTTGGTCTGCTCGAAACAGTTGTTCACGCCGATGAAGGCATTCGTGCCCCCGAGCGCCGCCGGGCAGGCCGTCACCCCGTCGGCCAGCTTCACCCCCGAGCCGCGCAGCGGCGGCGGCGCGCCGGTGCTCGCCCCGACGTGCGCGATCACCAGCACCGTCGTGGCCTCGCTCGGCCGCCACTCCAGGCTGATCCGCCCCGCCTGGCGGCTGATGCTGTCGAACTTCATGCCGTTGACCAGATTGGTGAATATCCCGGCGCGGTGCTCGACCGTGGCCGCCACGCGCACCGCCAGCGTGTCGCTCAGCGGAAACCCGTAGGCACCGGTGAAATTCACGTCCGCGTAGTTCCCGGCGCCGACCCGCAGGTAGCCGTTGGCGGCGCGCCCGACCTGCGCGGTGTTGGAAATGTAACGGATCACCCCACCGGTGGTGTTGCGCCCGAACAGGGTGTTCTGCGGACCACGCAGCACCTCGACACGCTTCAGGTCAAACAGCCCCAGCTGCGAGGTGAACGGCGTCGGCGCCGCCACCCCGTCGAAGTCCTGTCCCACCGACTGCTGCGCCGTCAGGTGAAAGTCGTTCGTGCCGACGCCGCGGATGGTCACCCCCTGATTGAGCTCCGAGGCCCCCTGCTCGCTGATGTTGGGAAACAGCTTGACGATGTCCCCGGCGGTCGTCACCCCCCGGCTCTGCAGGTTGCGGCCCTGCACCACGTCCATGGCGATCGGCACCGTCTGGATGTTCTCGGCGCGCTTCTCCGCCGTCACGATCACCGTCTGCAGCCGGTCCAGGCGGGCCCGGCCGGGGACGGACGGCCTCGGGGGACGACCCTCAGCCGATACCCCCGGTGCCGCGCCACCGCGGGCGTGCCGACTGCTGCCCGGCATGCCTCTTTGCCCGGAGGCGCCGCTCTCAGCCGATACCGGCACGATACTGAAGCCGTCACCGGCAAGGCGTCGATACGTCAACCCGGTGCCGCGCAACAGCTGGCTCAGTGCGCCATCGACGCTGAGATCTCCCTCTGCGCCCTGCGTTTTTTTGCCGCGGAGCTGCGCTCGATCAGCGCCGTGGACC
>JAJZVE010000818.1 GCA_021845835.1 Pseudomonadota bacterium
TGTTCGCTGATCGCCGCCTTATTCCGCTTGTGCGATTACGTCGGCGGCGCAAATATCGCGGCGATCCGATAGCGACGTCATTTCATGACCGGCTCTGGTTCCTTTGACCGCCGGCCGCCCGTCTGGGGCGCGCCGGCGAGGTATCTCGGTGCTGTCGAATGGCAGTTGCTGTCGACCGTGTACGGGCAGAAGGCTTCGTTCTACAGTTCGCTTGCCGCCACGCTGCTGGCCGGCGCCATCACCGCCTGGCGCACCGCGAGCGTGCTGCCGTGGGCGTGGACGGCCGTGGCCAGCGCTGTTTACGCGCTGCGCATACTGGATCTGCGGGCGTTCGCCCGCCGCCGCACCGAGGACCCGCCGCGCCGCTGGGTCCGCCGTTTCACGGCGGGCGCCTGGGCGCAGGCGGCGATGTGGGGCAGCGCCAGCTTCGTGCTGCTGGCCACGGACGATCCGTTCACGCAGTTCGTCGTCATCACGGTGCAGATCGGCTTCCTCGCCGGCGCGGCGGCGCGCAACAACGCGGTGCCCGCGGCGGCGCTGGGCCAGGTGTACCTGACGCTGCTGCCGCTGCTGCTGGTCTGTCTGCTGCATCCCAACCGCGCCTATCTGCTGTACAGCCTGCTGGTGCTGCTGCAGATGGCGGCGGCGGCGGCAACGGTGCGCTACCTGAACCACCAGACGGTCAGTCTGCTGCTCGCCAACGAGCGCAACGCGGCGCTGCTGCGCTCGCTCGGCAGCGCCAATGCGCAGCTCGAATCGGCCAATCTGCGCCTGCAGGCGCTGGCGACCACGGACGGCCTCACCGGGGTGGCCAACCGTCGCGGCTTCGATGCCGCGCTGGAGGCCGAATGGCTCCGCGCCACGCGCGATCGCGGCGAGATGGCGCTGCTGCTGGCCGACATCGACCACTTCAAGTCCTTCAACGACCGGTTCGGCCACCAGGCGGGTGACGACTGCCTGCGCCGGATCGCGCGCAGCCTGCAGACCGCGCTGCGCCGGCCCGGCGATTTCGTCGCCCGCTACGGCGGCGAGGAATTCGCCGTGCTGCTGCCGGACACCGACCCGTTCGGCGCGATCGACATCGCCGAACGCCTGCGCCTGGCCGTGTTGGCGCTCGACCTGCCGCACCCGACCGGCCCCGAGGGGCGCCTGACGATCAGCGTCGGCGCCGCCGCGCTGCACCCCGGCGACGGCTCCGCGAGCGGTCCGGGCGAACTGGTCGCGCGGGCCGACCGGGAACTCTATCGCGCCAAACAGAGCGGACGAAACCGGGTGCGCTGCGCGGCCTAGCCCTACAGTTGCGGTTTTTTGTTAGATGTGCTTTCCGCCATCTCGATACCGGTTCCCAGGGGGCACCAGGTCGAGAAGAAGGCCAGGTCTCCGTCGGCGATGTTGCGGCGGATCAGCAGGCCGTGCGCCCTTCGTGCCGTCGCCTGCCGACAGGCGCTGCCATCGCGACGGATCGACACGGCCCGCGATTTCCTCCGCCGTGCCGGCAACCGGCGGCTTGCCCTGCCAGGACCGGAAGTGGTGGTTGGAATTGACCCCGAGCATATAGCCCTTGCCGGCGCGCCGCAGCGCCATCCCGACCTCGCCGACCCCATAGACGCTGTCAGCCGCGACCCAGGCGAACGGTACGGCCGCCGCGACCGCCCGTTCGATTCTCCCGACGGCGAGGCGAGGTTTAATCGCGAAGGCGGTTTCGTCCGGCACATGCGCCGCCGCCATCCGTGCCGTGTGGTCCGTCCAGGCCTTCGGCAAATGCAGCGCGCGGTCGATGAAGGCGCGTCCGTGACCCGACACATACGCGGCGAACACACCGATCTGGCAGTTGGTGATCTTGTTCGCCGGGCCGGTGTATTGCCGGCCGACGCCGCAGGATGCCTTGCCCTGTTTGAGGAACCCGGTTTCGTCGATGACCACAACAGCATCATCGGCTACCAGATGCTCGACAACGTAGTCCCGCACGACGTCGCGCAACGCATCCGCGTCCCACCGGCCCCGGCCCAGGATGGCCTGCTGCCGCCATGGGCCTGGATCACCAGCCGCCTCCGCTCGCATCCAGCCCGTCTTGCGCCGCTTGTCCCCGGGTAGGCCGTCAAGGAACATCCCCGCCGACGCGGCGACCCGCTCCTGCGAAAACAACGGTCTGATCCGCGCCTTGACATCCCGCAGCGACGACGCCCACAGTTCCAGCGTCGTTTCGATCGAAGCGCCCGCCATCCATGATCTCCCGAATCATGGTTGCCTATTGGTTCAGAAATCACAGAAATCCACAACTGCAATGCTAAGATCTGCCAGCAGTGCGCGGCGAATCATGACCCATTATGCTGCTTGCAGTACGGCGTGCTCTGGCTGTCGCATCAAGACTACTTTTTCCGCCGAACGGCCGAAGAAGTGATAGCCGGATCCGCCTTCGGCCAGCACGTCGAGAAACGCGTCCGGTGCGGTGACCCGTATGCCGCCGAGCACATCGACACCCCGGCGCAGGAAAGCGTCTGGCAACAGGCCGACTGTCGGGCCAACCACGACGACGCGAGCGGTGGGGCGGCACAGCGCAAGTAAATGTTCCAGCGTGTCGTTTACGAGCGTCGTTCCCGTGATCAGCACGACATCGGCCGAGGGAAGCACCGCTTCGGCCTGATCGGCCGGGCGGAAATACGGCAGCTCATCCGGCTTCAGCGTCGCCGGATCCATTTCCAGCACGGTGAACTGCTGCCGTGCGCGCTTCAGCGATTTCAGGAACGGGACAAAGGCGCCCACGACGGCCACGTTTTCCTCCGGCCGAATGCGGGCCGCGTCGTACGCGTCGACACCGATGCGGAGTTCCACACCGCGCGGCGCGTGCCACTCCCAGCACATGTCGGCCAGGGCGTTCATGGTCGCAACGCCCACGGCGCGACGAATGCCACTGGCGGCCTCGGTCTCCCGCACCAAGTCGCGGACCGGCCGCCCGCGCAGCTTACCGGGAAACGGCATGGCCATGGCCGAACTCGGGCAGCAGACGGCCTCGGGGATCGACCGAAGCGGCGTCGCGCAGGCGCCGGCCGCGCCGGTATTCAGTTTCACGCCCGTAAAGAACAAGCCAATCACGGCACGTTCGACGGTGATGCGATCGAGGTC
>JAJZVE010000819.1 GCA_021845835.1 Pseudomonadota bacterium
TCGCGCATCAACGTCTCCGACGCCGCGAAGCCCGGCTTCAGCGCAACGAATGCCTTGACGATTTCCCCCGCGATCGGGTCCGGCTTGCCGATCACGCCCGCCTCCGCGACGGCGCGATGTTCCAGCAGCGCGCTTTCGACCTCGAACGGTCCGATCAGGTGACCGGACGACTTGATGACGTCGTCGGCCCGGCCGATGAACCAGTAATAGCCCTCGGCGTCGCGCATCGCCAGGTCGCCGGTGAGGTACCAGGCGCCGGCAAAGCACTTGCGGTACCGCTCCTCGTCGTGCAGGTAGCCGCGCATCATCGACGGCCACCCGGCCTTCAGCGCCAGTTCGCCATCGACCAGTGCCTGCTCGATCGGCGTGACGCTGCCATCCGCATTGCGTCGCACGATGGCGGCCTCGATGCCGGGCAGCGGCTTGCCCATCGAGCCGGGCCTGACATCCATCGACGCGAAATTGGCGATCATGATTCCGCCGGTCTCCGTCTGCCACCAGTTGTCGTGGAACGGCTGGCCGAAGGCCTGCTGCCCCCAGAGCACCGCCTCCGGATTGAGCGGTTCGCCGACGCTGGCGAGGAAGCGCAGCGCCGCCAGATCGAAACCGCGCACCGCCTCCAGCCCCAGCTTCATCATCATGCGGATCGCGGTCGGCGCGGTGTACCAGACGCTGATGCGCTCGTGCTGCAGGATGCCGTACCAGGTCTGCGCATCGAACTCCGCCTCCACGACGGCGCTGGTCACGCCGTTGGCAAGGGGGGCAATGATGCCGTAGCTGGTGCCGGTCACCCAGCCGGGATCGGCGGTGCACCAGAACACGTCGTCATCGTGCAGGTCGAGCGCGTAGCGGCCGGTGGCATGATGGGTGACCACGGCCTCATGCACATGGATCGCGCCTTTGGGGGTGCCGGTGGTGCCGCTGGTGAAATGCAGCAAGGCCGGATCATCGGGTGCGGTCGGCGGGATGGTGAAGTCCGGGCTTTGGGTGTCGACCAGCCGTTGCCAGAGATGCGTTCCGGTTGGCGCGGCGGCTGTGTCGCCGTCCTCCTGCACCACGATGACATGCTCAAGCCTGGGGAGCTGTGCGCGCAAAGTCGCGATCTTGCGGCGATACAGCGTCGCCGTCGTCACCAGCACGCGGCCTTCGCCGATCCTTAGCCTGGTTGCCAGCGGCTCCGGCCCGAATGCCGAGAACAGCGGCGAGGCGACGCATTTCGCCTTCAGCGCGCCCAGCACCGCGACATAGAGTTCCGGAATGCGGCCGGACAGCACGAACACGCACTCGCCTTCCTGCACGCCAAGGCTGCGCAGCGCGTTGGCGAACCGATTGGTTGCCGCGCGAAGGCTTCTGTAGGTGAAGATGCGCCGCGTGCCGGCGCGCCCGATCCAGCGCAACGCATCGCGATCGGCGCGCGGCCCGAGCGCGTGCCGATCCACCGCTTCGTGGGCGATGTTCAGCCCTGTGCCGCCGGGCAAACCGTCCAGAAGCTCGCGCGCCGCCTGCCAACTGAAGCTGCGGCAGGTGGCGTCGTAGTCCGGCAGATTGGCCGGCACGCGCACGCCATCGTGAGGCTTCACGATGCGCGGATAGCGATCTTGCAGACTGCCACGACCGGCGGCCGGTTCCGACACGCGGCGCCCCCTTTCCTGGCCGATCCGCATCTGCCCAGCTAGGACTGCCGGCGATCGCGCTCATTGATCGGGATCAAGCCCCGCGGCTGCCATTCGCGTGATGTTGTGGGCGATGGGCGGCGAGGCGGCCGAGCATGACGGATCTGTCCCTGTTCCTTTGCGGCGACGTGATGCTCGGGCGTGGCATCGACCAGATCCTGCGCGTGCCGGGAAAGCCGAAGCTGTTCGAGGCCCATGCGACGTCAGCCCTGCGCTACGTGCAACTGGCGGAGGAACTGCACGGACCGATCCCGCGCCATGTTCCGCCTGAATATGTCTGGGGCGATGCGCTCGCCGCGATGGCTCAGGAGAAGCCTGCCCTGCGGATCGTCAATCTGGAGACAGCGGTCACGACCGCCAGCCGCCCCTGGCCGAAGGGGATCAACTACCGGATGCATCCGGGCAACGTCGATTGCCTGACCGCCGCGCGCATCAATTGCTGCGTGGTCGCGAACAATCATGTCCTGGATTGGGGGCGCGAGGGGCTGGTGGAGACTCTCGACAGCTTGCGGCGCGCTGGCATCCGCGAGAGCGGAGCCGGGCACGACGCCACGGAGGCGGCCGCTCCGGCGATGCTTGCGGTTCCCGGTGGCGGCAGGCTCCTGGTGTTTGGCTTCGCGGCGACAAGCAGCGGCGTGCCGCAGGCGTGGGCTGCGGGATCCACGACGCCGGGCGTCAATCTGCTGCCAGACCTCTCGACGGACCGCGCTGCGTGTCTGGCCGGGTCGGCACGACGGCTGCGGTGCCCGGGCGACCTGCTGATGGCCTCGATCCACTGGGGCGGAAACTGGGGTTACGCGATAGAGGCGGGACAGCGCGCCTTCGCGCATGCGCTGATCGATGGCGGATTCGACCTGGTACACGGACACTCGTCGCACCACCCGAAGGCGCTGGAAGTCCACCGGGGCAGGCTGGTCCTGTATGGCTGCGGCGATTTCATCAACGACTACGAGGGCATTGCCGGGTACGAGCGGTTCCGCGGCGACCTGTCGCTGATGTATTTTCCGCGGCTGGACGCGGCAACCGGCGCGCTGCGCGCGCTGCGGATGGTGCCGGTGCAGATCAGCCGGTTTCGGCTGCGGCGTCCCTCGGCGGGCGACGCCGCATGGCTGTATGACGTCATCAGCCGCGAGAGCCACGGATTGGATACGCGGCTGGCCCCGTGCGGCGACGGCAGCTTCGCGATCGAAGGCGCGGCTGCATGATTGGCGGATATGTGCCGGATGCAACGTGCGCGCATGCGAAGCGACGGCAAGGCGTCACGTCTGCTTGAGATCGCGATGCGCGCGCTTGCGCGCCGTCGGTGTGGGCAACCGGTCTCCCTGATCGGTAAGCCGGCTCGGGAATTCCCCCAGATTCTCCATGATCTCGGCTTCCTCGACAGGTTCCGCGGGGAGGATTTCGCCGTGATGGCGGGTCATCGGGTTCGGCAGCAGACCCGACTGCGGA
>JAJZVE010000820.1 GCA_021845835.1 Pseudomonadota bacterium
AGGCCGAGAACCTGATCAAGCTGCACAAGAGCCAGCTTGCCTCCGATCGCACCAGCTGCCGCTCGCCGCTCGCCAACCAGGTGCGCCTCGTGCTGCACACCGGCGCCTACTGGCTGATGCTGACGCTCCGCGATGCCATCCCCAGACCGCAGCCCTTGGCCAGTGCCGAATTCACCACCTTGCGGGCACGGCTGCTGAAGATCGCCGCGCGCATCACCGAGACCGCGAGCCGCGTGCGCATCGCCTTCGCCGCGGCGTGCCCCGAGGCGGAACTGTTCGCCAGCCTCGCCCGCTGCGTCCAGCCAGCCGGGCCGTGACACACGGGGCTCGTGCCCCGAACCCGCCCGCTCCCGACAATCCCCAACGCCGGCCAGGTATGTTCCGAAACCGCGACCAGCCAGCGCGTTGGGTGACCGCGTCCGGCGCTCGGTAAGCCAATCACGCAGAAACGCGGTGAATAAGATGGGCTAGCGCCCGTTCGTTGCGCTACCGAGCAGGGTCTCGATCAGCGGACAGCCCAACTGATCGTCGGCATCGCCGCGGGTGTTGCATTACGCGATCAGCGCGGTGAGCGCCCTCTGCATGGCGCGCAGATCGGCGATCTTGGTCCTGACCTCGGCGAGATGAGTCGTGGCGAGGTCCTTCACCTCGACGCAGGGCACGTCGCTCGCCTCGGCCAGCCCCAGCAGCGCGCGCACTTCGTCGAGCGTAAAGCCGAGCTCGCGGGCGCGGCGGACGAATGTGAGGCGTTCGACATGGGCGCGGGCATAGGCGCGGTGGCCGCCTTCGGTGCGGGCCGGTTTTTCCAGCACGCCGATCTTCTCATAGAAGCGGATGGTCTCGATGTTGCAGCGCGTGCGGGCAGCCAGCGCGCCGATCGGGATCAACGGCCCCTCTGAGCCCGCCGCGGAGGGGGCAATTTTTCCTCTTGAACCTGGAGTTGCTTTAGGGCGCATAACCCCGCTGTAGTCGATACTCACGGAGCGGACAAGTGGATATGGGCCCAACGGCGACGGGAACCAAGCAGGGCGGCCAGGCGGCAGCAGCGGCCGATCCAAGCCGCCGGGCCGGCTGGTCCGCGCTTGGCGGCATGGCCGGGGCGATCGGTGCGGCATCCTGCTGCGTCGTTCCGTTCGTGCTGTTCATGCTGGGGATCAGCGGCGCCTGGATCGGCGATCTGACGGCGCTGGAACCCTACAAACCGGCGTTCGCCGCGATGTCGCTCGGCTTCATCGGCTACGGCGCCTGGCGGATCAGGCGCAGTTCCGCGGCAGTCTGCGCGGTAGGTTCTTGGTGTGGCGATCCGCATGCCCAGCGCTGGGCGAAGCTCGGTCTCGGCACTGCCACCGTTCTGCTCGTGATCGCCCTCGTCTTCCCCTACATCGCCGCCTGGTATCTCGGCGGCTGAGAAAGGACCCGACCATGCCACGATTTTCCCTCGCGTTCCTGGGGTTGACCCTGCTAGCCGCCCCGATGGCGGCGCGGGCGAAGGAAACCACGGTGGTGCTCGACGTGCATCATGCCAGTTGTCCGTCCTGCCCGTTGATTGTGAAGAGCGCACTGATGCACGCGAATGGGGTGAAGGCGGTGGCGGTCAGTCGCTACACTGGCAAGGGCACCATTACTGCGACGGTGACCTACAACGATATGCTGACCAGCCCGGCGGCCTTGATCAAAGTTACCACAATTCACGGCTATCCGGCGGACGTGGCCATGGCGGCAACGAAATGAGCCGGTGGGTAGTGCGCCCGATCATGCGAAACAACAAGGACTGTGGCCATGCCGGATGACTGCTGCATCGGAGCCGAAGCGAGGGTTGGCGGGCACACGGACCTCGTGGTGATCGGTGCGGGTTCGGCTGGTTTCGCTGCCGCTATCCGCGCCAGCGAGCTTGGCGCCCGGGTGACGCTGATCGGCGCCGGCACGATCGGCGGCACGTGCGTCAATATCGGCTGCGTGCCCTCGAAGACGCTGATCCGCGCGGCCGAGGCGCTGCATCACGGCAAGACCGCGTCACGCTTTGCGGGGATCACGGCGCGCGCACGCCTGACCGATTGGACCGCGCTGATGGCGCAGAAAGACGTGCTGGTCGGCGGGCTACGCGAGACGAAATATGCGGCGCTGCTGCCGGAATACGACGCCATCCGCTACGTGGAAGGCGCAGCCCGTTTCACGCAGGGCGGCCTCGCCGCAGGCAATGAGCGATTCCCCGCCGAGCGGGTCGTCGTCACCACCGGCGCGTCGCCCGCGGTGCCGTCGATCCCTGGCATCAGCGACGTGGATTTCCTGACCAGCACGACGGCGCTTGCGCTCGAGCGCTTGCCGCACTCGCTGCTGATCATCGGCGGCGGGGTGATCGGCTGCGAACTCGGCCAGATGTTCGCCCGCTTCGGCGTTGCGGTCACGATCGTCTGCCGATCGCATCTGCTGCCTGGATTTGAGCCGGAGATCGTCGAGGCGCTGACCCGGTACCTTCGTGAGGAGGGCATCGCTGTCCGCTGCGACCTGTCGTACCAGGCCATCCGCCGCGGCGAAGCCGGTGTTGCGCTCGATGTAACGGACGGCGGCCGGCCGGAAACGATCGCCACCGATCAGGTTCTGATCGCAACCGGACGCGTGCCGAACACGGACGGTCTCGATCTTGCCGCGGCCGGCATCGCCACTGACGCGCGCGGCGCCATCGCCGTGAATGAATTTCTCCAGACCTCACGTCCGGGGACTTATGCCGCGGGCGACGTCATCGGTTGCGACCAGTTTGTCTATATGGCGGCTTACGGCGCGAAACTCGCCGCCGAGAACGCCCTTGCCGGCACCGCCCGCCGCTACGATGCTCGCGCCATGCCGGAGGTGGTGTTCACTGACCCGCAGGTCGCACGCGTCGGCGTCACGGAAGCCGAAGCCCGCACCCAGGGTCTGACCGTGCGCACGGTCACGCTGCCGCTGGCGCAGGTGCCCCGCGCGATCGCCGCACGCGACACGCGCGGGCTGATCAAGCTAGTCGCCGACGCGGACAGCCTGCGTCTGCTCGGCGCGCAGATCCTCGCCCCGGAGGGCGCGGATTCCATCCAGACGGCGGTGCTCGCCATCAAGCATGGGCTGACGGTGACCGATCTCGCCGAG
>JAJZVE010000821.1 GCA_021845835.1 Pseudomonadota bacterium
AGACCGACAGGGCATCGTCACGCCGCTGGTCGCCGGGCAGTTCGTGGCCGGAGCCATAGGCGCACCAGGCGCCGGCCGCCTCGCCCATGTCCTGCGGGGTGGCGATTTCGCAGACCGCCCCCGGCGCCGCGTCGGCGCCGAGCCGGCCGGGCGCGAGCGGCAGCGCCTGCCAATCGATGCGCGGACTGGGCCAGGACGCCTCGGCCACCCAGCGTCCGGGCTGCTCCTCGCGCTCGGTCGCCGGCGATACATGGTCTTCCAGCCAGACGCGATACATCGGCTCGTCCATGATGCCGGTGTCGCGTCCCTTCAGCCAGTGGTCCCACCAGCGCAGCGCCTCCTGCAGGAAGCCGATCGCCGGGCCGGGGGTGGCGAAATGCGGGTAGCGATGCGCCCAGGGCCCGACCAGCCCCTTGCGCGGACAGGTCAGCCGGTCGAGCATCCGCGGCACGGCGTTGGAGTAGGAATCCGCCCAGCCGCCGATCAGGTAGCAGGCGGCGGTGATGGCGCCGGGGTCCTCGCAGACCGAGCCATGCTGCCAGTAGGCGTCGCGCGCCTGGTGCCGCAGCCAGGTGCGCAGCAGCAGCGGCTCCGCCTGCAGCCGCGCCTCCCACATCTCGCGCCAGCGCGGCCCGACCACCTCGGGGTCGGGCGGGCGCGTCTGGTAGCCGAACATGGTGGAGGCCCAGCGCAGGTTATCGACCAGCAGCGCGCCGCCCATGTAGTGCACGTCGTCGGCGTAGCGGTCGTCGGTGGAGCAGAGCGAGATGATCGCGCGCAGGGCGGGCGGGCGCCGGGCCGCCACCTGCAGCCCGTTGAAGCCGCCCCAGGAGATGCCCATCATGCCGACCGCGCCGCTGCACCAGGGCTGGCGGCTGATCCAGTCGATCACGGCGAGCGCGTCGTCCTGCTCCTGCGGCAGGTATTCATCGAGCAGCAATCCTTCCGAATCGCCGCTGCCGCGCATGTCCACGCGCACGGCGGCGTAGCCGTGGCCGGCGAAATACGGATGCGTCAGCGCGTCGCGCGCCGCCGTCCCGTCGCGGCGGCGATAGGGCAGGTATTCCAGGATCGCCGGCACCGGCGCCGCCTCCGCCCCCTCCGGCAGCCAGACGCGGGCGGCGAGGCGGACGCCGTCCGGCATGGTGATCCATACCGGGTCGTGCATGACGACGCGGTGGGGAAACTGCTCCACGATGCGCATCGGGCCGGGTCCGTCCGCTATGCCTTCAGCCATGCCTTCTCGCAGATGCGGCCGTTGTCGAGCAGGAAGCCGTTGTGCGGCGTATGCCCGCCGACCCGCGCATCGTGCGCGTCCAGGTAGTCGCGGAACACCGGGATCAGCGCGCCGCCCTGGTCGTGCAGCATGGCCTGCATCTGCCAGATGTACTCGCGGCGCTTCGCTTCATCGAGTTCCGCGCGCGCCTCGGCCAGCAGCTTGTCGAAGGCCGGCACGCGCCAGTGCGTGTCGTTCCACGGCGCGTCGGACTTGTAGGCGATGGCGAACATCTGCGTCGCCGCCGGGCGCCCGCCCCAGTAGCTGGTGATGAAGCTGCCCTTGAGCCAGACATTGTTCCAGAACCCGTCGGCCGGTTCCCGCTTCACGTCGATCTTGATCCCGGCCTTCGCCGCGTTGGCCTGGAACAGCACCGCCATGTTCACCGCGCCGTCGAACGCGGCGTCGGAGGCCTGCAGCAGGATCGGCGTGGTGGGGCTGCCGGCGCGCCTGAAGTGGAACCGCGCCTTGTCGGGGTCGTACTGGGTCTGCGGGATGTTGGGGTTGTAGAAGGGGTCGCTTTTCGGGATCGGGTGGTCGTTGCCGAGCGTGCCGTAGCCGGCGAACATCGCCTTCAGCACCGCCTCGCGGTCGATCGCGTGCTTCAGCGCGAGGCGCATGTCCGGATTGCTGTAGGGCGCGCGGTCCACCATCATCGGCATGATCGCGTGCCAGCCGCCGGGCGCGCGCACCACCGCGAATTTCGGATTCTTCTCCAGCAGCCGCACCGCCTTCGGCTCGACATTGTTGATCACGTCGACCTGGCCGGACAGCAGCGCGTTCAGCCGCGCGCTGCCGTCGCCGATCACGGTGAGCTGCACCGCGTCGAGATGGCCCCGCCCCGGCTTCCAGTAACCGGCGCGGCGCTTGAGCGTGCAGGACACGCCGGGATCGTAGCTGCCGAGGGTGAAGGCGCCGGTGCCGACCGGATGCGCATAGTCGGTGAAGCCGGCCGGCACCATCAGCAGGTGATAGTCGGACAGCACATAGGGGAAGTCGGCATCCGGCTCGTGCAGCGAAACCTGAATCCGGTGCGCGTCGAGCTTCCTGATGTCGGCGACCGCCTTCATCGGCCCGGCGGCGCCGGACTTGGTCTTGCCGCGATGCAGGTTGAGCGAATAGACCGCGTCGTCGGCGTCGAAGGTCTTGCCGTTGGAGAAGGTGACGCCCTTGCGCAGGGTGAACACCCAGTCCTTGGCGCCCGGCTTCGCCTGCCAGCTTTCGGCGAGTTCCGGCACCGGCTTGTTGTCCGGCCCGTTCTCGATCAGCGCGTTGTAGAGCGCGAAGTTGATCACCACCGCGACCCAGTCCGTCGCGGTGGTGAAGTCGAGCGTGTCCGTGGTGCTGCCGCCCGCCATGCCGATGCGCAGCGTGCCGCCCTGGCGCGGCGTGTCGGCCGCGCGCGCCGCGCGCGCGCCGAGCAGCGGCACCGCCGCGCCCGCGCCGAGCGCCAGCAGGTCGCGGCGCGGCAGCGTGAGACCATGATGGCGGATGATGGTGCCGTCGTGCCCGGACATGCGCGTCCCTCCCCGGTGTCGTCGATCGTCGGGGAATTCTAGGCACGGCGGCGCGGCGCTGGCCAGCATGTTGCGTGCCCGCGTGGTCGCTGTTGATTGGGAACATTGACGATGCGCGTCGGCGCGGGACGCGTCACGCCGGCCGCGGCGGACCGATGCCGGGCGGGATGCGGCAGGCACCGGGCCGGGGCGGCGGCGGGTCCGCCCGCCGGGGCGGTTCCGGCGACGCGGAGGCCGCGGATGGCGCGGCTGGCGGCGTCGGGGGCGCGGCCGGGCGGGCGGGCGGCAGAGTTGGCGGGCGGATGCCGAGCATCCGGCAGAG
>JAJZVE010000822.1 GCA_021845835.1 Pseudomonadota bacterium
ATCGGGGGGTACCTGACCACCGTGGTTGCAGTACCGCTGTTGGGGATCACGCAGTCTCTGTGGCCGGCCGCGGCGCTGGTCATCGCCGAGCGGTTTGGCAAGGCGGTACGCACGCCGGCGCGCGACACCATGCTTGCCCAGGCCAGCGCCGGCATGGGTCGCGGCATGGCATTCGCCGCGCACGAGGTGCTCGATCAGTCCGGCGCCCTGCTCGGACCGCTCTTGGCCGCCGGAATGATCCTGCTTTCAGGCTATCGCGCCGCCTTCCTGGCCATGGCCGCGCCCGGCGCGCTCGCAATGCTCGCGGTCCTCTGGCTTCGCCGCACGGTGCCTCGTCCTGCCCTCTACGACGATGCGCATGCGCGCGCGACTGCGCACTCCGCCAGCGCCGCGGCGCTGCCACTGCCCCGGCGCTTCTGGCACTACTGCGCATTCACCGCCGCGTCGATGGCCGGGTTCGCCACCTTCGGCGTGCTCTCCTATCACTTGCAGGCGCGCCACGTTCTCGCCCGCCCGCTGATTCCCATCACTTATTCAGTGGCCATGGCGGCAGCCGCGCTGGCGGCTCTCGGCAGTGGCCGGCTCTACGACCGGATCGGCCTGCGGGGCCTGGTGATTGCCCTGCCGTTGACGGCCGTCATCCCTGTCCTTTCGTTCTCCACGAACGCCACCCGGGTGTGGATCGGGGCGGGCATCTGGGGCGTGGTCATGGGGATCCACGGCTCGACTCTGAGAGCGGCGGTAGCCGACATGGTGCCAAGAGCGCGCCTGGGAACCGCTTACGGCATCTTCACGGCCGCGTACGGTCTGGCGTGGCTCGCCGGCTCTACGATCATCGGGACGCTATATGACTACTCGATCGCCGCAACCGGCTATTTCACGCTGGCCACCCAGATTCTGGCGCTGACTCTTTTCGTTCCTCTGACCCGCCGCACAGCCGCGCGGTGAGTCAGCACGCGCCGCCGGAGTGTGATTTCCGGATCGTCAAAACAATGCTGATCCGCCGCGGCTACGCCGCGCGTTACCAGCAGATCTGCCGCAAGGAGATGCCTCCCGTGCATCGGTTAAGTTCCGCCGCCGCCCTCGCGGTCTTGATCGCGACACCCGGGCTGACCGCGGCGAGAATGCCGGAGCCATCCATGGCGCACGGCATCGCCGTCCGCAACATGGATCTCGCGGTCCGACCCGGCGCCTCTCCCGGAGGCCGCGCTCATCGCGGCCCTTTCCCGAACCAAGGAAGAACGAGCGCCGTTGCACCGGGCCGTGACCCAATCCTGACAGACGACCGGCAGCTCGATCCCGCGGTGATTCAGTCGGCCCCCGGCAGTGCGCTCTGCGCGTCCGCCAGGAACTCCGATACGAACCGGCCCACATCGGACCAGTCCGTGAGCTCGTGATCACGGCTCGTATCCATCGGGCCGCCCTTGCGGTAGGCAATGTACTTCATTGCCCAGCGCTTCAGGAAATCGTAGGACGTGTAGCGGAATGCTCCCGCGACATGATGAACCCGCTGAGGGATCCAACCGGTCTGCTGCGTGAATGCCCCGAGGCAATGCTCGAGCCCCTGCAGATCATCCTGGTCCCCACCGGCCGCGGCGAGCGAAACGGAAAGAAACGCATTGGGGCGCCCGTTGATGGCGACCAGGTTCTTGCTCACGAAGTGGATGACCGCGGACTGATAGCGTCCGGCATGGATCGATCCCGCGACGATCACGGCGTCGAACTCGCGCGGATCGACCGCGGCCGCGGCTTCTTCGATCGCGTTTACGATCCGTACCTCGTGCCCGCGCTGCGCGAACTGCTCTGCCACGAACCGCGCGACCTTCTCGGTCTGACCCTCGGTGGTGCCGTAGATCAAGAGCAGTTTCATGTCGTAATCCCCGCCTGGTCCCAAGGCGTCGGGCTTCGACAGCCCGGCCCGCGCCTCCTGGCGCATGGTCGAGCGCAATGATGCCGAGGCCAATAAGGACTTGTTCGGATGGGCTGCTCGGCCCGCAGCGGCCCGTGGCGCTGCGAAAGTCGCTCGCGAGAGGCGTTCCCGCGGACCGGCGTTCGGCTCGGCCAGCGCACGCACCGTCGCATTTGCGGCCCCGATGGCGCGCTGTTGATTCGCTCCATGCTAAAAATGCCGCATGCCACGTCCCATCGTCCTCGCCTCTCTGTTCCTCGTGATGGTGTCCGTGACCGCATTCGCGGCGCCGCACGAGCCCGCCCCTGCGAAATCGCTTCCGGTGCCCCAGGAGCGGGCCGTGAGCACGCCTCACAGCCTGACCATCGACGGCCGCAAGATCCGCTACACCGCCACAGCCGGCACCATCCTGCTGCGGAACAAGAACGACAAGCCCATCGGCAGTATGTTCTACGTCGCCTACACCGAAGACGGAGTGCGCGACCCTGCCGAGCGGCCCGTGACCTTCCTTTACAACGGTGGCCCTGGCGCCTCGTCCGACTGGATACAGATGGGCGGCCTCGGGCCGTACCGCGTCAACATGCGAAACGGCAACCCGACTCCACCCGCACCTTATTCGGGGGCGGCGAGTCGTGAGAGTCTGCTCAACGATTCCGATCTGGTCTTCATCGACGCGATGGCGACCGGCTACAGCCGCATCGTCGGCAAAGGCAAGTACAAGACGTTCTGGGGAGTGGACCAGGATGTCAGATCCTTCGCCCAGTTCATCTACCGCTATCTGAAGCAGAACGATCGGTGGCAGTCTCCCAAGTTCCTCTACGGCGAAAGCTACGGCACTACGCGCTCCGCGGCCCTGGCCGACTACCTGCAGGATCAGGGGATCGCCCTGAACGGTGTCGTCCTGCAATCCTCGGTCCTCAATTACTTCGACTGGATGCCCGGCTCGGACAACAGATACATCTTCACGCTTCCCTCGTATGCCGCCATCGCGTGGTATCACGACAAGGTGCCTGACAGGCCCGCGAACCTGGCCGGCTTCGTGCAGCAGGCGCGGGAGTTCGCCGATGGCCCCTACGCACAGGCGCTCTGGCAGGGGGATCGGCTGTCGCAGGCACAGCTCGACTCGACGGCGAAGCAGATGCATGAATTCACCGGATTACAGGTGAATTATCTCGAGCGCGCCAACCTGCGGAGATCGGAAGAGC
>JAJZVE010000823.1 GCA_021845835.1 Pseudomonadota bacterium
GGCCAATCTGTATCAGGAGCCGTCCGACTGCCGCATCCTGGCCACCCTGGCGGACCACGATCACGGCCATTGCCTCGATGCCGCGCATGCAGGCGATCCGGAGACTGTATGACTCCGGGCGCCTAGCCCAGCTGATCGGCGCGAAACGCCCGGTACCGGTTTGCCAACAGGCCGCCGAGCGAAGGGGAGCATTCCCGCTTCCGGCTTGTCTCTCCGGGACCGGCGGCGCAAGAATGCGCTCCCACGCAGCACTGTGTGGAAGCGCGGAAAGAATCGCCATGGCTCCCGAAACGCCCCCATCATCCCCCGCAGATCGCCCGCCACACCGGATGGTGTCACGTCGCAGCGCAGTCGGTGGCGCGTTGGCGCTCGGTCTCGCTGGCCTCGCGGAGGCGCTGACGCCACGGGCTCGCGCGGCCATTACCCCGGGCGACCAGGGCATCGCCGTCGTGATGAACTCCGCCGGCGCGTCGTTCAGCGTGATCGACGTCGCCAGCCGACGGGTGATGCGCACCACCCCGGTCCTGCGCGAACCGCACCACTGGGCGCTGCTGCCGGACCACTCCGCGTTGCTGATCGGGGATACCAGCGGCAACGCCATGTTCTTCCTCGATCCCCGCACCGGCCAGGTCCTTCGCCACATGGCGTTCAGCGACCCGTACCAGCTGTGGTTCAGCCCCGATCATCGCCATTTTGTCGTCGCCGCACTCCGGGTGAATCACGTCGATGTGTACGACGGCCGCACGCTGCGGCTGGCGAAGCGTTTCCGGCTGCCGACCATGCCGAGCCATCTCAGCTATTCGCCGGACGGCCGCATGGTTTTCGTGAGCCTGCAGGACAATGGGCGGCTGGTCGGCATCGACCTCGACCGGATGGCGGTGGTGTGGGACCGCGCGATCGGCAAGGCGCCCGCGGGCGTGTTCTTTCACGATGGGCGGCTGCTGGTCGGGGTGATGGGCGACGCCCACGTCGCTGTCGCCGATGCGGCCACCGGCCGCATGCTGCGCCAGATCCCTACCGGCCGCGGCGCCCACAACCTGTTCTACGCACCGGACGGCAAACGGATCTATGTGACCAACCGGGTCGAGGGCACGATCTCAGCGCTCGACGCGAGCACGCTCGACGTGGTCCACACTTATCGGATCCCCTATGGTCCGGATTGTATCGCCTTCGCACCGGACGGGCATCTCTGGGTCAGCCAGCGCTGGGGAGAGCATGTCGCGGTACTCGATCCGGCCAGCGGCACCTTTCAGGCAATCGCGGTCGGGCGGTCGCCCCATGGCGTATTCCTCTCCGCCTCGCCCACCTTACCCGGGCCGGCGCGCCCGGCGGTGCTTACCTTGTCCACGCCATGACCGATCCGCTCGGCTTTCTTGCGGACCGGCTACAGAACGATCTGCTGGTGCCGCTGCTGTATCGCCTGGGCTGGATGCAGTGGCAGGAACTGGCGTTCGGTTGGGCGCTGTTCGCGGTCTATGGCGCGTTGCAAGTGGCGCTGACCTTCGCGGTCTGCATGCCGCTGGAGCGCTGGCGGCCAGTCGCGCGTTGGCCCGATGCGCGGCCGATCCTGACTGACGTGTTCTACACGGTGCTATCGCGGGTAGGGCTGTTGCCGCTGGTGACCTTTGTCGCCTTCTACCACGTGCAGACCTGGTTCACCGGCTGGCTGCTCGATCTCGGCTGGATGCCGCCCACGTTGGAGGCGGTGTTTCCCGGCCTCGTCGGTCACCCGCTACTGACCTTTCTCGCCTACGCGGTGATCCTGGATTTCGCCGACTACTGGCGGCACCGATTGTCGCATCGCTTCGGCTGGTGGTACGCTCTGCACTCGCTGCACCACGCGCAGAGGCAGATGACCTTCTGGTCGGACGACCGCAACCATCTGCTGGACGATCTGGCCTCGGCGCTGTGGTTCGGCGCGATCGCGCTGCTGATCGGCATCTCGCCGTTCCAGTTCCCGCTGGTGGTGTTGCTGCTGCGCTTCCTGGAAAGCCTGGCGCACGCCAATGCGCGTGTTTCCTTCGGCGCGGTCGGCGAGCGGCTGCTGATCTCGCCGCGCTTTCACCGCGCGCATCACGGCATCCGTGCCGCGGGGAGCCGAAGCTGCAACTACGGCGCGGTACTGCCTTGGTGGGACATGATCTTCGGCACCGCCGATTTCTCCCCCGCCTTTCCACCGACCGGCGATCCCTCGGCCGAGGAGGCGCTGGCCACCGGGAGCTACGTTGCCCAGCAGCGCGCGGGGTTGCGACGGATGCTCGGTCTCGCCGTCAGGGCGTCCCGGCCAGGCTGACCGACGGGCCGTTCTGGCCGGCCATGGCGCGTTGGCGCCGGATCTCCTGCACCACCGCGAACAGCGCGATCCCGGTGCCGACCAGCCCGACATAGAGGCGGACTGGTTCGAACCAGGAAAGCAGTGCGTTGGCTCCGAAGGCGAACAGCAGGATCTTGTTGCAGATCGGGCAGGCGACCCCAAGGAAATTGAGGACCGATGAAGCACCGAAGGTCCGTGCCCGGCACACCGGCCGGCGGATCGCCACGAACAGCCCTAGCAGTCCTGATTGCGCCGCGAGCAACGGGATTTCGTATCCCTGCATGGGTACCATGCGGATAAAGAACGGGTTGCGCCACAGTGCGGCGACGGTGCCAAGGACGACGAAGGACGATACCGCCACGGCGGCGCCAATCACCGCACGCTTCAGGGCGACGGGCCCGCCGGTGAGAGAAGCCGCGATCATTTGCCGGCTCCGTTCGTCTTCCTCACGTCGGCGATCAGCCGCTTCAGCGTGGCGATCGGCACAGCTCCGAGCAGCACTTTGTGATCGACCACGAACGCCGGCGTGCCGGTGACGCCGATGATCTGCCCGAGCGCCAGGTTGCGACGCAACTCGGCATCGATCCAGGGCACGTTCATCTCCTTGCGTACCACCGCAGGATCCAGCCCGACCTGCTTCGCCACGTCGAGAAGTTTCGACTCATCGAACGGGCCGTCCAACCCATACATCGCCCGATGAAACGCCGCGTAGCGTCCGTGGCGCGACGCGACTAGCGCAACCCGGGCAGCGGTCACTGATTGCGGCGACAGGATCGGGTATTCCTTCATCACCAGCC
>JAJZVE010000824.1 GCA_021845835.1 Pseudomonadota bacterium
GCCGCCCCGGCCGTGCTGGCGACGGCGCATCAGGCCGGCGCGGTGCTGCTGCTGACCGCCGCCATCGCCGCCCTGCACGCCGCGCGCGGTGCGGTGCCGGCGCGCGCCCTCCCTCTCATCACGGAGACGACATGAGCGATCTGCCCCCAGGCGCGCCGCGTTTCGCCGACTCCCCGCTCGCCGTCACCGACCGGCTGTTCTTCGACCGCGCCGACGCCGCGCTGGACCGCGACGAGGCCGGGCGCATCACCGCCGCCGCGCTCGCCGATGCCGACGACGGCGAGCTGTTCCTGGAATACCGCGAGAGCGAATCGCTGAGCCTGGATGACGGCCGCATCCGCGCCGCCGGCTTCGATACCACGCTCGGCTTCGGCCTGCGCGCGGTGGCAGGCGAGGCGACCGGCTACGCCCATGCCGGCGAACTGTCCGAGGACGCGCTGAAGCGCGCCGCCGCCACGGTGCGCGCGGTCGCCGCCGGCCATTCCGGCACCGCCGGCGAGCCGCCGCGGGCGAGCAACGCGCGGCTCTATTCCGACGCCAACCCGCTTGCCGCCATGCCGTTCGGCGCCCGCACCGCGCTGCTGGCGGAGATCGACGCCTATGCCCGCGGCCGCGACGCGCGGGTGCAGCAGGTGATGGCCTCGCTCGGCGGCGAGTGGCAGGCGGTGCAGATCATCCGCGCCGACGGCCGCCGCGTCGCCGACCTGCGTCCGCTGGTGCGGCTGAACGTCTCGGTGGTGGTGGAGGCGAACGGGCGGCGGGAGACCGGCAGCTTCGGCACCGGCGGCCGGTTCAACTACGACCGCGTCACCGCGCCCGGGACCTGGCGCGCCGCGGTGGACGAGGCGCTGCGGCAGGCGGCGCTGAACCTGGACAGCCGCCCGGCGCCGGCCGGCGAGATGCCGGTGGTGCTGGGTCCCGGCTGGCCCGGCATCCTGCTGCACGAGGCGATCGGGCACGGGCTGGAAGGCGATTTCAACCGCAAGGGGACCTCCGCCTTCGCCGGCCTGCTCGGCAGCCGCATCGCCGCGGCGGGCGTGACGGTCGTCGATGACGGCACGCTGGCGGACCGGCGCGGCTCGCTGACCGTGGACGACGAGGGCACGCCGACCGGCCGCACCGTGCTGATCGAGGACGGCATCCTGCGCGGCTACATGCAGGACCGGCTGAATGCGCGGCTGATGGGCGTGCCGCCGACCGGCAACGGCCGCCGCCAGTCCTTCGCCCATGCGCCGATGCCGCGCATGACCAACACCATCATGCTGTCCGGCACGCACCAGGCGGAGGAGATGATCCGCTCGGTGCGGCGCGGCCTGTATGCCGTGAACTTCGGCGGCGGCCAGGTGGACATCACGTCGGGCAAGTTCGTGTTCTCGGCCAGCGAAGCCTATCTGATCGAGGACGGGCGGGTGACGGCGCCGGTGAAGGGCGCGACGCTGATCGGCAACGGCCCGGACGCGCTGACGCACGTGGAGATGGTGGGCGACGACATGGCGCTCGACCCCGGCGTCGGCACCTGCGGCAAGAACGGCCAGGGCGTGCCGGTGGGTGTGGGCCAGCCGACGCTGAAACTGTCGGCGCTGACCGTCGGCGGCACCGCGGCCTGACGGCGGCACCGTTCAGCCCAGCGCGCCGACCTCGTGCGTGACAGCCGCGCCGATCTCGCGCACCAGCGCGAACAGCCGCGCCATCGGGGCGAAAATCTCCGCGTGCTCGCGGGCATAGGCGGCGGCGGCGCGGGGGGCGCGCGGCTCGGCGTAGTCGCGCTCGGCCGCCGGGTCGGGGGCTGAGGGGAACACTTCGGCAAGGAAGGCGAGCGCGAACGGCAGGTCGAGGCGCAGGATGCGCTGGTCCAGCGCCGCGCGGGTAATGCCGTGGCGCGGCGAGAAATCCGGGATGGCGCTGGCCAGCAGCCAGATACGATGGATCAGCGCCAGCCGCAGCGCGTGCAGCAGCAGTTCGCGGTCGGCGACGCGCGGCGCGTCCGGCCAGACCGCGCGCAGGCTGACATGGTCGGCCTGGATGCGGCGGAACATCGCCTGCCCCTGCGCCCACAGATCGAGCCGCTCCAGCGCCCGCGCGACCGCGACCAGCGCCTGCCGCCGGCCGGGCAGGCGCGCATGCGCGGCACGGTCCAGCCACATGCCGGGATCGAGGGTCGCGACGACGGCGCGCAGCACGTCCAGATCGGAATGCGCCAGCGCGTGTGCCGGCAAGGCGAGCGCGTTGCGGAACCGCGTGCTGCGCTCGCGCAGCTCGGCGAAGGTTTCCGGGTGGCGCGCGGCGGCGGCGCCGAGGCCCTGCAGCGTGTTCGCGAGCCAGCCGAGCTGGTGCAGGATGGCGTTGTTGGGGATGGCGCGCAGTTCGCGCGGGTGGCGGATCAGCGCCGGGCCGGCCATGCCGTCGGCCTGCCGCGCTGCCGGGCGGGAACCGGACCTGTCCAGCAGCGCCGGCCCGAACGCGCCGAGCAGCGCGGCATACCCGGCATCCTCCACCAGCTCCTGCATGCCGGCGCGGCAGGTGGCGAAGAAATCGGCGGAGAAATCCGCCTCCTCGTAGATCGGATCGGCCGGCGGCGGCGGTTCGGGCGGAAAGGCGTGTTCGGCGATGCGCGCGACGGTGGCGGCGGCCAGCTCCGGCGTGCCGAACAGCAGATAGCCGTCGCCGCCCTGGAACGCCGCTTCCTCGCGCGTCGCGATCCCGGCGGCGGCGAGCGCGCGGCGCGCGTGCGAGGGCGAGAGATAGGCCAGGCGGTCGGCCAGCGACCCCGGATGCGCGCCGCGCCCGACGCTCTCGCCATGCGTGTCGAACAGCAGCACCTCGACGCCGGTCAGGCGATGCTTCGTCAGCGCCTCCACCAGCTTCAGCCGCAGCCGCTCGATCAGGTAGCTGGCGGCGAGCGGGCCGACATAGCGGCCGGAATCGGAATAGCCGAACTGGATCGCCAGCCGCCCGGTCGCCTGCAGATAGGCGCGGTAATGCGGGCTGCGCAGCGCCTCCTCCAGCACGCGCGCGCCCGCTTCCAGCGACTCGGCGGTTTCGAACAGCGGGCTGATCTCGACCATCCGCTCGATGCCGAACAGCCGCGCGAGCCACAGCGCCGCCA
>JAJZVE010000825.1 GCA_021845835.1 Pseudomonadota bacterium
CGACGCGAAGGCCCCCGCCACGCAGTGCGACACATGATCCCGCAGGATTTCCTCCTCAACTTTTTGGAGCGCAGATCGCACGGCGCTGATCTGGGTCAATGTGTCCACGCAGTATCTGTCCTCTTCTACCATTCGTAGAAGTCCACGGACCTGCCCCTCGATGCGCTTGAGCCGTGTGGCCACGGCCTTCCGGGTCACGTCCTTCATGCTGGCCGCCTTGATACCATACCCATTAGGGGTATATAAACAGACATCATTCGGCGGACAAGAGAGGGTGGCAACCCCTCCGGTCGCGTCGATGAAGGAGGTCATCATGGACGAGCGGCATGGGCACGGTGAGCAAGAGGCGCAGGGTGCGGAGTCCGGCACCATCTATGGCTGCCCCATGCATCCGCAGATTCGACAGGACCATCCGGGGGCTTGCCCGATCTGCGGCATGACCTTGAAGCCCGTTGAGCCGGGTTCCGCGATGACGCAGCAACACCCTCTCGACGAGACGGGCCAGGAGCATGCTGGCTGCCGCGGTCACCACCATGCACGTCACGAGCATTCAGAGGTGGCCAATCATCAGGGCGCCGTCACTGATCCGGTTTGCGGGATGACGGTCGATCCCGCCACCTCGAAGCATCGGTTCGAGCATGGAGGGCAGATCTTCCATTTCTGCTCCGCAGGCTGCCGAGAGAAGTTCGCCACCGATCCGGCGCGCTATCTGAAGCCGAAGGCGGAGACGCCAATCCAGCCCGCCAGGCCGGGCATGGTCTACACTTGCCCGATGCATCCCGAGGTCCGGCAGGATCATCCCGGCGCCTGCCCGATCTGCGGCATGGCCCTCGAACCCCTGGAACCTGCGGCCGAAGCCGGCGAAAGCCCGGAACTCATCGACATGCGGCGGCGCTTCTGGATCGCGCTCGTGCTCGGCATAGCCGTGGTGGTGCTGGCCATGGGCGGTTACGTGCCGATCCTTGGGCCGGCCCTTGAACGGACGGTGTCGCGCACCTTGTCGGACTGGCTTCAGCTCGTGCTCGCGACGCCGATCGTGGTGTGGGCCGGTTCCATCTTTTTCGTCCGCGGCTGGCGCTCCGTCGTCAACCGCAGCCTCAACATGTTCTCGCTGATCGCGCTGGGCGCCGGCACGGCCTGGCTCTACAGCGTGATCGCCACCATCGTGCCGGGGATCTTCCCCGCGGGGTTCCGCGCCGCTGATGGGACGGTGGACACCTATTTCGAGGCAGCCTCGTTCATCACCGTGCTGGTCCTGCTGGGCCAGGTGCTGGAGCTGCGCGCCCGCGAGCAGACCGGCGGGGCGATACGGGCACTGCTCAATCTCGCCCCCAAGACGACACATCGCCTGCGCGATGGTGGCCCGGACGAGGAGATCCCGGTCGATCAGGTGCAGGCCGATGACCGGCTCCGTATCCGCCCGGGCGACGCTGTCCCCGTCGATGGCGTGGTGCTTGAAGGCAAGAGCAGTGTCGATGAGGCCATGGTCACCGGGGAGTCGATGGCCGTTGCCAAGCAGCCGGGAGACAGGCTGATCGGCGGTACGGTGAACGGCACCGGCGCTTTGGTCATGCGCGCGGAGAAGGTGGGCGCAGACACGGTGCTCGCGCATATCGTCGCCATGGTCAGCGCGGCGCAGCGTTCACGCGCCCCCATCCAGCGCCTGGCCGACATCGTCGCTGGCTGGTTCGTCCCTACCGTGATCGGCATTGCGATCCTAGCCTTCGTGCTGTGGGCGATCTGGGGGCCGGCGCCCGCGCTCGCCTATGGCCTGCTGGCAGCGGTGTCGGTGCTGATCATCGCCTGCCCCTGTGCCCTTGGCCTCGCCACCCCGATGTCGATCCAGGTCGGTGTCGGCAAGGGTGCCAGCGTTGGTGTCCTGATCAAGTCCGCCGAGGCCCTCGAACGGATGGAGAAGGTCGATACGCTGGTCGTGGACAAGACCGGCACCCTGACCGAGGGCAAGCCGCGCGTTACCAACATCATCCCCGCCGCCGGTTTCACCGAAGCGGAGGTGCTCAGGCTTGCCGCCAGCCTTGAACGGTCGAGCGAGCACCCTCTTGCGGCAGCGATCGTGCTTGCCGCTACCGAGAGCAAGACGGCACATGTCGATGCGGCCGAGTTCGAGTCCGTCACTGGCCAGGGGGTGCGAGGCCGCATTGAAGACCGCCATGTGTCGCTCGGCAATTCCAGGCTGATGGAAGCGGAGCACGTCGCCCTGGCGGATCTGGGTGCGGCTGCCGACGAGTTGCGGGCGAATGGCGCAACAGCGCTGTTCGCCGCCGTGGACGGCAAGCCGGCCGGCGTCGTCGCCGTGGCCGATCCGATCAAGCCGACGACACAGGCCGCACTCGATGCGCTGCGGGCGGAAGGCATCCGCATCGTCATGCTGACCGGTGACAATCGCCGCACGGCCGAGGCCGTCGCCCGCCAGCTCGGCATCTCCGATATCGAGGCCGACGTTCTTCCGGATCAGAAGCATGAAGTTGTTCGCCGGCTGCGTACCGAAGGGCGGATTGTAGCGATGGCGGGTGACGGGGTGAATGACGCGCCGGCGCTGGCCGAAGCCGACATTGGCATCGCCATGGGAACAGGCACGGAGGTCGCGATGCAGAGCGCTGGCGTCACGCTGGTTAAAGGCGATCTCGCGGCCATCGCGCGGGCGCGCCGGGTGAGTCGCGCCACCATGCGCAATATCCGTCAGAACCTGTTCTTTGCCTTCGTCTACAATGCCGTCGGCGTGCCGGTTGCGGCAGGCATCCTCTACCCCTGGTTCGGCATTCTTCTGAGCCCGGTCATCGCTGCGCTCGCCATGTCGCTGAGTTCTGTCTCCGTCGTCACCAACGCCTTACGGCTCCGGCGTCTGCACCTCGAAACCTGAGCGGTGCGCGATGCCTGATTGAGCCAGATCAAGGAAGCCCGCTGTCGATCCGCTTATCTGATACCCCCGTAGGGTTTCCTTGGATGACGGGAGAATACGATGGCCTGGCTCAGTCAGAACTGGATTTGGCTCGTCTTCGCGGTCGGCGCGTTCTTCATGATGACGCGCATGGGGGGCTGCGGCGTGGGCTTCTCACGCGGCAGCCGGCGGCGCCCTCTTGACC
>JAJZVE010000826.1 GCA_021845835.1 Pseudomonadota bacterium
GCGCTGGTCGCGGATGCTGACGATGCTCGATGTCCACGCCGAGGGCGAGATCGGCCGCGTCGTCACCGGCGGGCTGCTGCCGATCCCCGGCGAGACGATGCTGGCCAAGATGCGCTGGATCAACGAAACCGACGATTCGATCCGCCGCTTCTGCGTCTACGAGCCGCGCGGCACCGCGCACATGACCGCCAACCTGCTGCTGCCGCCCTGCCACCCCGACGCCGTCGCCGGCTTCATCGTGCTGCAGGCGGATCAGGCGCACGCCATGTCCGGCTCCAACGCCATCTGCGTCGCGACCGCGCTGCTGGAGAGCGGCATGGTGGCGATGCAGGAACCGGAAACGCGCTTCGTGCTGGACACGCCCGCCGGACTGGTCGGCGTCACCGCCGCCTGCCGCGACGGGCGCTGCGAGCGCGTCACGCTGGACATGGTGCCGTGCTTCGCGCAGGACCTCGACGTGACGCTGGACGTGCCGGGGCTGGGGCGCGTGCGCATGGACATCGCCTTCGGCGGCGTGTTCTACGCCCTGGTCGATGCGCGCGCGGCGGGGCTTGCGATCACGCGGGAGAATGCGCGCGGGCTGGTCGACGCCGCCAGCCTGATCAAGCGCGAGGTGAACGCCAAGCTGCGCGTGGCGCATCCCGAGCGGCCGGGGATCGACACCGTCAGCTACGTGATGTTCTGCGACCGCGACCGCGACGACCCGACCATCCTGCGCGGCTCCACCATCGTGCTGCCGGGCCGCTGCGACCGCTCGCCCTGCGGCACCGGCACCTCGGCGCGGCTCGCGGTGCTGCACGCGCGCGGCGAGGTCGCGGTGGGCGAGGCGCTGCGCTCCCGCTCCATCATCGACAGCGAGTTCACCGCCCGCATCATCGGCACGACCGCGGTCGCCGGCCGGCCGGCGGTGCTGCCGCAGATCGGCGGGCGCGGCTGGATCTACGGCGTGCACCAGATCGGCGTCGATCCCACCGATCCCTACCCGCTCGGCTTCACCCTGTCCGACATGTGGGGACCGGACGTCTACGTGACCGAATAGCGCCGCGCCGGCCGGTCGCGCCTCAGTGCAGGCGCGGCCGGCGCAGGAAGCTGGCGCGGTCGGCGGTGGCGACATGCACCGCGATGTCGCTGCCGTCGCGCGACAGGTTGAGCCGCACCGTCACCCCCGCCGCCCCGCACGCCCACAGCCGGCGCCAGAGCGTCGCAAGGTCGGGCACTTCCTCGCCGCCGATGCCGATCACGCGGTCGCCGGCGCGCACGCCGGCGCGCTCCGCCGGACCGTCATCGGTCAGGCCGCCGACAATCAGGCCGCCCTCGCCCTCCATGACGAAGGCACCGAGCCACGGGCGCGGCGGCGCGTTGATGCGGCCGATGGTCAGCAGGTCGTCCAGGATCGGCGGCAGCAGGTTGGTCGGCACGCTCATGTTCAGGTCGTGGCGCTGCCCGCGCCCGTTGCCTTGCTGCATGATCAGCGAGCCGATGCCCAGCAGCCGCCCGTCGGTGCCCAGTACCGCCGCCCCGCTCCAGAACGGATGCGCCGGCGCGGTCAGGATCGCCTCGTCCAGCACGTATTCCCAGTAGCCGGCGAATTCCTGGCGGCCGATCACCTTCGCCTCCACCGCCCGCTCCCGCCCGCCGCCGCCGGCGGCGACGATGGTGGTGGCGCCGGTGCGCGGCGCATCCGCCTCGCCCAGTTCCAGCGCCGGCAGCCCGAGCTGGCCGAGCGCCTGCACCAGGCCGAATCCGGTCGTCTGGTCATAGGCCAGCGCATGTCCCGGCACCGCCCGCCCGTCGGCGGTGATCAGCCAGATCGAGTCCGCCTCGGTGACCAGGTAGCCGATGGTCAGCACCAGCCCGTCCTCGCGGATCACCGCGCCGCTGCCGATCCGCTCCGTGCCCAGCGTGCCGGCGGTGAAGGCGTCCGCCGGCACATTCGCCCGCAGGCCGACCACGCCCCGCAGCGTCCGTTCCAGGTCGAAGGCGTAGTCGTCCGGATCGGGACGCAGGTTCTGCGGGATTTCCCAGTCGGCTTGCTTCATCGCGGCGTCGCGGTCCCTCGCGAAAGGGGCGCAGCATAGCGGCCCGCCCCGGCGACGGGAACCGCCTGCCGTGATGCCGGAATGCCGGCCGGCGTGACTCACGTTCGCGTGAAAATCATCGCAAACAGCGCGTGAATTCGCCTAACCATGTGTGCGGCGACCCCCCTCGCGTTTCGGGGAGTCCAGGAAGCCCAGGGGGGAGAGGCGGCATTGAGCCTGCTGACGCGGGTGATCCTGATCATCGCTGCGGCCTTGCTGCCGCCCCTGTCGATGCAGGTATTCAACGAAGCCGCCTTGCGCGCCGCCCGGCGCAGCGAGGTGCGGCAGGAGGCGTTGCGCGACGCGCGCGCCGTCGCCGCCGAGACCGAGGCGGTGATCGCCGGCGTGCGGAACGCGCTGGTGGCGACCGCCGCCGTGCCCACGCTCGCCGCGCCGGAGGCGGCGTCATGCGGTCCGCTGCTGCAATCGGTGTTCCGCGGCCTGTCCTTCCTGCGCGGCATCGCGCTGGCGGACGATGACGGGCAGGTCGTCTGCGCCACCGACCCGCGTCGCGTCGGCACCCGCCTCGGCACGGCGCCGGAAGTGCGGCTGGCGCTGGCGCGCGGGCGGATGGCGCTGGGCGAATTCGCGCGCGCGGGCGCCGGCGGCGGCGCCTATCTGCCGGCCGCCTATCCGGTGCGCGGCGTGCCCGGTCCCGGGCCGGTGCTGGTGGGCGAAATCGATCTCGCCTGGCTCGGCCGCCGCCTTGCCATGCGCGAACTGCCGCCGCAGGCGGCGGTCACGCTGTCCGACCGCAGCGGGACAGTGCTGGTGGCGCTGCCGGACCACGCCTCGGTGGGGCAGCGCATCGATGCGTCGCGGCGGGCCTTGCTCGGCGCCACCGCGCCGTCGGTGGCCATGGCCGACACCGCGCAGGGCCCGCGCGTGATCGCCACCCTGCCGCCGGGCCGCGGCGCGCCGGACATCCTGGTCAGCGTCAGCCTGGGCACCGACGCCGCCTTCGCCGCCGCCGACGCCGCGGCGAACCGCAGCTATGCGCTGATCGGCAGCGGCTTCCTGGTCGC
>JAJZVE010000827.1 GCA_021845835.1 Pseudomonadota bacterium
AGAGCTATGTCGTTGCGGGTGCGCGGCGAACCGAGCTGCATGGGTCGCGCATCATTGAACTCTACCCTCGGCAATATGCCGCGACCGGATCGGTCGTATCCCACCTCCGCTTCGCGCTTCGCCACGAGCCCATTGATCTCGGCGTCCTGGTCGCCGCCCTCAAGGCGATCGACCCCGCCACGTTAGAAGCGTGGGTACGGGCAGAGCCCACAGGCGCCTTCAGCCGGCGCGCCTGGTTCTTCTACGAGACCTTCACCGGACGCACGTTGGATCTCGAGGATGTTCGAGTCGGCAACTACGTCGAGGCACTCGATCCCGACCTGCACATTGTTGCCGACCGCCGCAACTCCCCACGGCACCGCGTCGCCGACAACCTGCTCGGCGGCGCTGGGCTGTGCCCCACCGTGCGGCGCACACCGCGGCTGGTGCAGCAGATGGGGTTGCAGATCGACGACGAGGCGCGCGCGCTCATCGAAAGCTACGACCCGCTGATCCTGGCCCGTGCGGTCAACTACCTCTATACCAAGGAGACCCGCTCCTCCTTCGCCATCGAAGGCGAGACGCCGAGCGCGACCCGCACCGAGCGGTTTGTCGCCGTGCTCAAAAGGGTGGCCGACTTCGATCCCACCGACAAGGCCGCGCTGATCCGCCTGCAAGGCGACATTGTCGATCCCCGCTACGCGGCGGCGGACTGGCGCGACTTCCAGAATTTCGTCGGAGAAACCGTTGGCGGGTATCGCGAGGAAGTGCATTTCATCTGCCCGCGGCCCGAGGATGTGTCCGGCCTCATGGAAGCCTGGATGGCGTTGACACGACGTATCCTCGCAGGCGGCGTCGATCCCGTCGTGGCGGCGGCGGTCTGTGCCTTCGTCTTCGTTTTCGTTCACCCCTTCGAGGATGGCAACGGGCGCATCCACCGCTTCTTGATACACCACATCCTCGCCAGGCGTGGATTCAGCCCTCCCGGCGTCATCTTCCCTGTTTCGGCCGCCATCCTGCGCGACCGGCGCAGCTATGACGAAGTGCTTGCGACATTCTCCCGTCCGCTCTTCGACTTCATCGAATGGCAGTGGACAGCCGATCAGCAGATCACCGTCGAGAATGCCACCGGCGATCTCTACCGCTACTTCGATGCGACCGCTTTTGCCGAATATCTCTACGATCGTGTTGCCGACACGGTACGCCGGGATCTCAAGGAGGAACTCGGCTTCGTGGCGGTCTTTGACCGGGCGCTCGCGGCCGTGCGCGAGATTGTCGATATGCCGGATCGGCGCGCCTCGCTCTTCGTGCGGCTCTGCATGCAAAACGGAGGGCACCTCTCTGCCGCGAAGCGTCCGCAGTTCTCGGAACTGAACGAATCGGAGATCATCGCCCTCGAAGCCGCCATCCAGGATATTATCCGTGCCGACTCCGACGATCGCTCGCGGAACATCGCGTGACGTTGGGCTGCGCAGTGCAGGATCAAGCGATCGTGCGTACCGCGGAAACTTCGTCTCTCCAGCGGGGCGGCGCTGTGTTCATCGCAAGCGTGTTTCCCAAAATGAAGGCAGCCGGGCCATCTCGGCCGACGCTGAAAAAGCGGCCCGGCTTGCCCGCGGCAAGAAGGCCGGACCCTTTCGGGCCCGGCCGCTGCGTCAGAAGGGCAGTTCGTGCTCGGCAATCCCAGCCGGGGCGATTGGCTTCCGGCTCCAGGCCGAAACCCGCTCCCACCGCTCCTCGGCCAATTCCTCGAAGGACATCCAGCCGTCCAGGGCCGCGTTCGCCTGGTCGTCGGTCGTGATGGTCCGATCCATTGCCTTGCTCCTGCTCGTTGCGCAGCCCGATCGCTGCTGAGCGGCGGCAATGCCGGCCTTCGGAGCGGCTCAACCCCGAAGCCATGCGTCCGGGCGAGGTCGGGGTGCGGCAGGGGCAGGCCGCTTGGAGCCTGCGCATGACGCGGCCCGGCCTTGCCGTCGGAGGCGTGGCTGAGCCGCGCGCAGCGCGGCGCCCGCAGGGCGGGGTTGAACCGCTGCGACCTCGGCCGGCATTACGCTGGAAGAGCAGCGGAGGCTCTCCACCAGAGGCGCGTCCGCGCCGACATCGCGCACTTCCCCGGCGGCGACACGCGAAAGGGCGCCGCGATGTGCGACGCCCTCGGTTCGCGGTGACGCGGGAGGCGGGGCCGAAGCCGCGCCGGTACTCCTAACTTCCGAAGGCGGCGAGCTGCGCTTCGGCGCTGCCGCGGCTGACGGTGGGGCGCGTCGGCATCGCCGCCTCGTAGGGCTTCCACTCCTGGCCGGTCAGGTGGGCGTAGGCGGAGACGGCTCCCTCGGCAGCGACGGCCAGGGCGTGCGCCTGAAGCCCCATCTCGGCGGCAAAGGCGCGGGCACGCTCGGCCCGGTCCTCGAACCCGCTCGGGCCGCCGCGGTCCTCGTCGCGCTCGTCGTTGCTTACCTTCGCAGTGAGGTCGCGGGCCTGACTGACCTTGCCGGTGTAGAACTGCCCGGCCCCGAAGGCGGAGCCGACATAGGCGCCGACGATGCGCTGAAGGTGGATTTCCAAGGCCTTCTCCGACAGCGGCAGGGCTTTTGCCGCGAGGGCCACATGCTCCTCGGAGGCTTCGCGGATGCCGGCGGTGTCGACGGGGTCGAGGCCGAAGGTGCGGGCGAGGTTGTCGGCGAGTGCCTCGTGGGGGCAGATGGCGAGGACCATCTCCAGGGTGACGGGCTTGCGGTCGGAGGCGGTGCGAGTGGCGGGCTTCGCGGCGGTCTGGGTGCGGATCTTGGCGGCCATGATTGCGGTCTCTCTCTTCGGCCCGTGGAGGTCCGCCGGCCCCATGCCGGCTTGTTCCCCTCGGGTGTGGTCGACCAGGGCCGGGCAAGGCGGGAGCGGAAACCCCTGAGCAAGGCAGTGGTGCGGGAGCGCAGCGACACGGTGCCTTGCGAACCGCAGGCGCTTCGCTGCCTGGCGAAGCGGGGGTTGAAGAGACCAACGCCCGGCCCAGACCACACGCAGCCGAGGGGACGGGCCGGCAGGGCACCGCAGCGGCCGCTGGGTGAAGCGATCGAGAGCACGGCTGCTGCCAAGGGCCACATCCGGCGCGACGCCCACCACTCGCACG
>JAJZVE010000828.1 GCA_021845835.1 Pseudomonadota bacterium
GAGGTTCCGGGCGAACGGCTCGGCACCGGCAGCGGCGCGGCGAACGACCCGCCGGAGCGCCGGTTCGGTCGCGTGCCCAATCCGACCGTGCATGTCGCGCCGGAATGGCCCGCAATCCAGGCGCGGGCGAAGCTGCTGCCGGCGGCGAAGGCGTGGCGGTTCGCGCCCGACGCGCTTGACCGCTGGCGTGGCGAGCACGGCGACGTCCTGGCACGGCACCTGACCGACAGCGCCTATCTGGCGCGGCTGGCGCGGCAGTATCTCGGCGCGGTCTGCGACCGGCGGCAGGTCTGGACGGTGGCGGGGCGGCTGACGGCGCTGCTGCGCGGCAGGCTGGGGCTGGACAGCGCGATGCCGCCCGGCAAGGGCGGCGCGCGGGCAGGAGAGCGGGCTGCCGCTGGACGATCTTGCCGAGCCGTGGAGCGGCTTTGTGGCGGCGGCCGTCGGCCGGATCGTGGTGTCCTGGAAGCCGGACGGCAGCGTCGCCGGCCGGCTGCACAACGACACCGCCTACGCGGCCCTGGCGGCCCCCGCCCCGGGCGCGCCGAACGTGGCGCATCGTGTGCCGATCCAGTCGCTTGCCGGCTGGTCCGACGAGGATGTGCGGACGTCGGTGCCCGATGCGACGCTGTGCGCGCAGATCCTGACAGCGGTGGGCCAGGGCAACAAGCCGGCGCAGGCGGCGGCACTGCTGCAGATCCCGCACGCGGCGGGCAGGTACGTGCGGCGCGTGCGCGTGCGCGAGCGGCTGGACGGCACCGCGGCGATCCGCGACCGGCGCACCGGCCGCCCGTACAAGCTGGTCAAGCTGGACGCCAATCACCGGCTGGCATTCTGGCGCCTGTTGGGCCGCGACGGCGTGGGCGGCAAGTTGGTGATGCTGGTCGTGCCGATGCTGCTGGCAGCGGCGGATGCGCAAGCGAAGCGGCTGCGCGAGGGCGGGGCCCGCAAAGTGTTCGTCGATCCGATCGGCCGTGTTCGCGATCCAGGGCCGCTGGCCTGGTGACAAATGGTCGCGCCTGCCCGGCCTGTATTCCCGACGGAAGTGGAGCCGGACGCAACGTTGGAGGCGCTTCATGACGTACCCTGCCCCCCTTGCTGATGCGCCGGCGCTGTGCCGGCTCGGCGCGGCGGAGCTGACACGCCGCTACGCCGATGGCTCGCTTTCGCCGGTGGAGGCGACGCAGGCAGCGCTGGACCGCGCGGCGGCGATCCAGCCGCGGTTCAATGCGTTCAGCCATCTCGATGCGGACGGCGCGCTGGCCGCAGCGCGCCAGTCGGAAACGCGCTGGCGGGAGGGTGCCGCGCTCGGTCCGCTGGACGGGGTGCCGACCACGATCAAGGATATCGTCCGGGTACGCGGCTGGACGGTGCGCTACGGCACGCGCGTGGTGCCTGGCGTGCTGGCGAGCGAGGACGCGCCCACCGTCGCCCTGCTGCGCGGCGGTGGGGCGGTGCTGCTCGGCCTGACCACGACGCCGGAGTTCGGATGGAAAGCGGTGACCGATAGCGCGCTCACCGGCGTCACGCGCAACCCGTGGAATGCGGCGCGCAGTTCCGGCGGGTCCTCCGGCGGCGCGGCGGTGGCGGCGGCGTGCGGAGCGGGCGTACTGCATCTCGGCACCGACGGCGGCGGGTCGATCCGCATCCCGGCGTCGTTCTGCGGCGTGGTCGGCCACAAGCCCACCTTCGGGCGCGTGCCCGCCTACCCGGCCAGTCCCTTTGGCACCGTCGCGCATATCGGCCCGATCGCGCGCAGCGTCGCCGATGCGGCGCTGATGCTGCAGGCGATGTCGGGACGCGACCTGCGCGACTGGCACCAGTCGCCCTGGGCGCTGCCCCCGGTCGCGCCGCTCGCCCCGCGCAACGTACGCGGCCTGCGCGTCGCGGTGTGGGAGACGCCGCCACGCGGCGCCGTGGCGCCGGACGTGCGCGCAGCCTTCGCGCGCGCGCTCGACAGGATCGCCGATGCCGGGGCGGCGCTGGTGCCGGTCACGTTGCCCGGCGGCGATTTGTGGGAGTTGTTCCGCCTGCACTGGCACAGCGGCGCCGCGGCGCGGCTGGCCGGCGTGCCGGAGGCGGCGCGGGACCAGGTCGAGCCCGGATTGCGCGAGGTTGCGGCCGACGGCGCCCGCCTCTCCGCGGTCGAGCTGATCGCGGCGCAGGCCTGGCGCGCGAACTTCGGCGCGGCGTTCGAGCAGATGCTGGCGGCACATGACGTGCTGGTCTCGCCGGCGACCGCGCTCACCGCCTTCGCTGCCGGGGAGGAAGTGCCGCCGGGCAGCGGCCTTTCCCGTTGGACCGAATGGGCTGGGTTCAGCTACCCGGTCAATCTGGCGCAGGCGCCGGCCACGGTGGTGCCCTGTGGTTTCGATCGGGACGGGCTGCCGATCGGGCTGCAGGTGGTCGGCCGGCGCGGCGACGATGCCGGTGTGCTGGCGGCGGCGGAGGCCGTGCAGGCGGTGCTGGCGTAGCTACGCCGCAGGCGACCAGGGAACGTGCGCAGCCGACCAACCGGCGCCCGGCACGATGGCGACGAGCACCCGGATGTAGGGCGGGTACCGATCATGGCGCGCCGCATGTCATGGTTCAGTTCGTCGGCGTCGCGGACAAGCCGCTGCCGTAACGTGGCGATAAAGCGTACCGGCGCGCCGTCCCGCCCCGGGCTTTGCGTCGGACCGGCGGCCCGGTATCGTGCCGCTCGCCCGAAATCCCGGCAGGAGCCTCGTCCGTGCGCGAATTTGTGATCCCCCCGCCCGCCCCGGCGTCGGTGCCGGTTTCCGGCGGCGGCCGGTTTCCGGTGCGCCGCATCTTCTGCGTCGGCCGCAACTATGCCGAGCATGCGCGCGAGATGGGCGGCAATCCGGAGCGCGAGGCGCCGTTCTTCTTCACCAAGCCGGCCGATGCGGTGGTGACAGGCGGCGCCGACATGCCCTATCCGCCGGCGACGCGGAACCTGCATCACGAGATGGAACTGGTGGTCGCGATCGGCACCGGCGGCGCCGAGATCGCGGAGGACGCGGCGCTGTGCCATGTCTGGGGCTATGCCGCCGGCATCGACATGACGCGGCGCGACCTGCAGAACGAGGCGAAGAAGGCT
>JAJZVE010000829.1 GCA_021845835.1 Pseudomonadota bacterium
ATGACGGGCGCGTCGCTGGCCGTGTCGATGATCGGCCAGGCGCTGGCGCAGGCACGGGGCCTGGTGACCAGGCACGCGGTCAAGCAGGTGGACCGGTTGCTGAGCAACGCCGGCATCGACGTGTGGGACAGCTTCGCCCGCTGGGTGCCGCGGCAGATCGGTGCGCGCCAGGACATCCTGGTGGCGATGGACTGGACCGACTTCGACCATGACGGCCAATCGACCCTGGCGCTGAGCCTGGTGACCGGCCACGGCCGGGCGGCGCCGCTGATCTGGCTGACGGTCTGGAAGGAGGAGATCGCGACCCGGCGCAACGATTACGAGGACGCCTGCCTGCGCCGCCTGGCTGAAACCAGGCCGCCGGATTGCCGCGTGACCATCCTGGCCGACCGCGGCTTCGGCGACCAGAAGCTGTTTGCGTTTCTGGGCGCGCTTGGTTTCGGTTACGTCATCCGCTTCCGCGGCAATATCCGCGTGGCCACCGCCGATGGACAGATGCGGCCGGCAGCCGAGTGGGTGGGCAAAGGCGGTCGCGCCCGCAAGCTGCGCGACGCCCGGGTCACGGCAGATGGGCGGCAGGTGGGCGCCGTGGTCTGCGTGCATGCCAAGGGCATGAAGGAGCCGTGGTGCCTTGCCGCGAGCGACCCGGACGCGACGGCCGCCGTGCTGGTCAACCACTATGCCAGGCGCTGGACCATCGAACCCGGCTTCCGCGACACCAAGGACCTGCGGTTCGGCATGGGCCTGTCATCGACCCGCATCGGCGAGCCGACCCGGCGCGACCGGCTTCTGCTGGTCAGCGCCTTCGCCATGGCGCTGCTGACCCTGCTCGGCACTGTCGGCGAGAGCCTCGGCATGGACCGGCAGCTCAAGTCGAACACATCAAAGACGCGCAGCCATTCGCTATTCCGGCAGGGCTGCATGCTCTACGAACTGATCCCGAACATGCCAGAGCACAGGCTCGCCCCGCTCATCGCGGCATTCGCCAACCTGATTACCCATCTTGCTCAGCCGCCTTGGCGACGGTACGAACCGCGAACACGGGCGTGGGCGGAGGATGGCGATGGCACGCAACGCGGTTCAGTTCCAGAGAAGGCTGAGCGAGGCCGCATTCGAACGACAGTACGGCACCGAGGAGCAGTGCCGGGCGGTGGTGGTCGCGTCACGATGGCCCGATGGGTTCGCGTGCCCGGTGTCGCTTTTCGTCATTCATGCGACTCACCAAAACCCGCTGTCCGCGGCGCGGATTTTTGTCCTGGATCATGCGACTCACCCTTCGCCTGATCGGGTCGCACAGTCGGCGGTCGCGGTGTCTTCTGAATGAGACCCCGCCGGACAGTGCGGTGGTCGGTTACAGCACGCCGCTGAGCGGGTGCCCGTCGAACGGGTCGCCCAGCTCGAGATAGTCGTTGAGGACGGCGTAGCTCTTGTGGCGGCCGAGCTGCTTGAGGCGGGTGGGATGCACGCCGCGATCCATGCCGGTCGTCAGCGCGCCGCGCTTGAGGCTGTGGCCGCCCACCGCGCGGCGATCGAAGCCGGCGGCGGCGGCCCGGAGCTTGACGATGCGGGCGACGGTTCCGGCATCGATGGCCGCGCTGCCGACCCGGGGCAGGGGGGTCTGGAGCCCGTTCCGGCCGCGGGGCGGAACAAAAATCCGCCGGAAGACCGCGCCTGTGGTGATGCCGGCGGCGTCCAGCCAGCGCCGCAGTGCCCGCACCGGGCAGAGCTCGGTGGCGCCGCAGGGGATGGCCACGGTGACGCTGTTTCCGGTGCGCTCGCCCTTGGAGCGCGGCAGCAGCAGACGCAGACCGCGTTCACCGGTCTCGAGGTGCTCGACGCGGATGGCGGCGAGTTCCGAGCGGCGCAGCGCACCGGCGAAGCCAACGAGAAGAATCGCGCGGTCGCGCAGGCCGGCCAGGGTGTCGGGGATCGGCACAAGAATCTGGCGCAGGATATCGGCGGTCGCCGCGAGTTTTCTGGCGGGCAGGTCGCCGGTGTCGGCGGCGTCGCGGCGGATGCCGGCCATGGTCTCCGCCACCCGCGCTTCGGCCGTCGGCACCGGGCACCCGGCGCAAAAATGCAGGTAGCGGATGGCGGCGCGGCGCAGGTCGACGGTGTTGACGGACAGGCCGCGGCCGCGCTCGGCGGCGAGGAAGGCGACCACATCCGCCGCATTGGCGGGCAGGCAGGGCAGGGCGTGCGCATCGCACCAGACGCACCACGCGCGCACGCCGGCGCGATAGGCGCGGCGGGTGTTGGCGGCTCTGGCCCGGCGCGCGTAGGCGTCGGCGGCGACGCGGGCGGTGCCGAGGCTGCCGTCATGGTCGGGGACGATGGCATCGGCGGCGGTGTCGAACCACCGCCGCACGCGGGCGGGCGCCTGGCCGACGGGGGCCGGCGGCATGTCAGGCGCTGGCGGTGCGAGGCCGTCTGGCATCGCACGCCCATCGCGTGGGGGAAGCACGGCATTCATGGCGGGCCCTGGCGCGTCGGCGCGGGATTTTCGGCGTCAGGGTAGGGCAGGGCCTGTCTGCCCGACAAGAGGATTTATCAGGCATACAGAGGCGCCAAATCACTTACCACGCCTTAGTGTGGCTTGCCCCAATCAAAGAACCTGCCAGAATCGCTGGCGGATTCGGCCCCGATCGGCCGCCACGTCCGATCGGGGCGGCCGCGCATCGCCCGGACCCCGATCGGGCGGGACAAACAGGGGGAGCAGGTGACACCAGAGGCGGAGGCCAACGCTGGAAACCGGCAGCCAGCCGGGGACACCCCGGCCGGCGCCGGGCCGGCGCGGCGCCGACATGCGCCCGCCGCCGAGACCCTGCGGCTCTACCGGGTCGACTGGCGGGTTTTTGGGGCGTGGTGCGACGACGCAGGTCTGCCGGCGCTTCCGGCCGATCCCGCCACGCTGGCATCGTTCCTCAGCGCCGCTGCAGCAAAGCTGAGCGCCGGGGCGCTGGCCCGCCGCGCCGCCGCGATCGGGGAAAAACATCGGGCGCTCGGCCTGGCCTCTCCCACCGCCGATCCGGCGGTGAAAGCGGTGCTCCGCGCGGCCCGCCGCGCTGCGACGGCCCGACGGCCACCCGTGCCGAAT
>JAJZVE010000830.1 GCA_021845835.1 Pseudomonadota bacterium
CGCGAACTGGGGCAAGAACCGGCTGCGCGGCAAGCCGATCGCCCCTGGCGGCACGTTCGAGGTGCGGCGCCGGGCCGACGGCACCTGCGTGTTCGATATCCTTGTGGTATTCGCCGACCGCAGCCGTGAAGAACGGCGCGGCCTGAATACCTGCACGCTGGATGCGGTCGCCGTCGGCGGTCCGGAACAGACATTGACGAAAACCGCGGACGACCCGTCGTTCCGCCTGATCAATCGCGGCGCGTCCCCGCTGACCGCGTTCTATGTCACCCCGTCAGGCACGGGCAGCTGGGGCCGCAACCGGCTGCAGCCCGACGGGTTGCCAGGCGGTGCCGCCACAGTGGTGCGCATGGCCCGCACCAATCAGTGCCTGTTCGATCTGCGCGCCGTCTTTGCGGACCACAAGGCACTGGAGCAACGGCATATCGACCTGTGCCGGATCAGCGATGTCCCGGTTCCGTGACGCGCGCACCCGTCCCGTCGGCATGGTCAGGCGCTGGCAGCCTTGCGCGACGCACTGCCCTCGGCCGGCACCGACTTCTTCGACGTGTTCACCGCCTCGGTCATGATGCTGCGCAGGTCGCGCAGGAACGCCGTGCCCTTCAAGGTGCGCTGCACCAGCACGCTGCGGCGGTCCATCGGATCGACCTTGCGCCGCGCCAGATCCAGCTCGCCCAGCCGGTCGAGCGCGCGGGTGATCGCCGGCTTCGACACGTTCAGGTCAGCCGCCAGACCACGCACCGTATGCGCCCCGTCCTGCAGATAGCAGGTCAGGAACACGCCAAGCTGGCGCGCCGACAGGTCCGGACCGTCGCGCCGCACGAGCGCCACGATGGTATCGCGAAGAATCGCGACCAACTGATCGGCAGAAGGTGGGGTTGCCATTGTTACTTCCTC
Source organism: Pseudomonadota bacterium (assembly GCA_021845835.1). The sequence continues at coordinate 898 of JAJZVE010000830.1, forward strand.
TCTATCCAACAACGGGAAATGTCCCGACCCGATTAGCGATACGCGTTAGACGGTCGTTACCCGGACGACCTCGCCCGGTGCCAATAGAAGTTCTAAGACAATACCACGGTTCCTCGAAAATGCCGATCACGTTACCGGCGTGTTCCGGTCGCCTTTCATAAAGACGTGCGTGCTTTTCAAAGTAGAACAGAGCGCACGCAGAACCTGCGCCTCCCCGCCCTCCGGCCGGCCGGGACGGGATGCGTCGTTCCAGGCATACACATCGAAGTGCAACCACGGCGTTCCCGGCGCGACGAAGCGCCGCAAGAACAATGCAGCAACAATCGCGCCCGCGAACGGCTTGGTGGAGACGTTGTTCAGATCGGCGATGCCGGAGTCGAGCCACGAGTCGTAGCCGTCCCACAGCGGCAACCGCCACACCGGATCGTGCACCGCTTCGCCCGCCTCGCTCACGCGCGCGGCCCAGGCCTGATCGGAGGCGAACATCGCCGGCAGATCGGGCCCCAGCGCGGCCCGCGCGGCGCCGGTCAGTGTCGCGCAATCGACCAGCAGCGCCGGCCTTGCATCGGAAGCCTCGGCCAGCAGGTCGGCCAGGACCAGACGTCCCTCGGCATCGGTGTTGCCGATCTCGACACTGAGGCCGCGACGGGTGCGGATCACGTCGAGCGGACGCATCGCGCTGCCCGAGACGCTGTTCTCCACGCAACCGATGCGCACCATCAGCCGCACCGGCAGGTCCGCCTGCATCAGCACGCGGGCGATGCCCAGCACGATCGCGGCGCCGCCCATGTCCTTTTTCATGCGCAGCATGGCGCTCGACGGTTTGAGGTCGTAGCCGCCGGTATCGAAGCAGACGCCCTTGCCACACAATGCGATCAGCGGACTTGCGTCGTCGGCGCCGCTGCCGCGCCAGTCGAAGCCGGCGACCACCGGCGCACGCACCGACCCGGCGCCCACGGCGGCAACTGCCGGATATGCCTCCGCCAGCGCGGCACCGGCCACGCGCAGCGGCTGTGCGCCGTGGCGCGCGGCAACAGCAAGAACGATGTCCGCCAGTTCGGATGGCCCGAGCAGGTTCGGCGGCGTGTTGATCAGGTCCCGAACCATCCAGACCGACGCCGCCTCGGCCAGCGCCGCGTCATGCGCTTCGGTCAGGCTGAGCCGTGCCGGTTCGCGAACCGGCTGCTTGAAGCTGCGGAAACGATAGCCACCCAGGCACCAGCCGAGCACGGCGGCGTCGCGGTCGAAATCCCCCGGCGCGAGTTGCCAAACGCTGTCGGCAGGCAGCCGGAATGGCAGGTCGCCGAACGGATACGGCGAGCGGTCCTCGCCAAGTCCGAAGACCGCACCATCAATCCCGGCCGCACCGGGCAGCAACGCCAGTTCGCCGCTGCGCGCCGCGAACGCGCCCGCACGCAGGAACGCCGCCTGCGCCTCCGGCAGCGACGCCAGTAACGTCTCCAGCGTCGCCGGCCGCACCGCATGCAGCGTCAGCGCGGAACCAGCGGAGCGCACGCAGGGCAGATCGACGTCCAGCATCGTGTCTTCGACTCCACGATCGGCCGATTCGGCCGATCCGCTTCTCACATGACATCGATGCGTCGTGTCGACAACCCCGCGTGCGAATGCCCCGGCGGATTTTTCAAGTCACGCCAAAGCACGATCTTATAAGTTGAATTTTGCTGTGAGAATTTCTCTCAGAACGCGAGAAGATCATTACTTATGCACCGCCTATGATGCTCTCGCGCTCCATGATGCCGATTGCGTAACCTATGCGCTGTCAGCGAGTGTGCGCTCGATCCGGCGCGCGAAGGCGGCCGGGTCGCGTGGCAGGTCGCCATCCTGGACGCGGGCAAGGTCGAGCAACAGCGCCGCGTCCTCTGCCATGTCCCGCCCCGCCGCCTGGCGCGCCAGCAGGACCGTGGTCAGGCGATGGCGCGGATTGATCTCCAGCAGCGGCGGCGCGGTCACGCCGGCGCGGCCGGCGCGGCGCAACAGGCGCTGCATCTGCAGGTCCGGCCCATGCTCGCCGGCCGACAGCACCACGGCGCTGTCCACCAGCCGATGCGTCGCGCGCACGTCGGAGACGGCATCGCCCAGCGCCGCCTTCAGCGCCGCCAGCAGCGGCGCGACGTCCGGCGCCGGCGACTCCTCATCCGGCAACGCAATCCTTGCCAGATCGTCGCCGCCCTGGGTCAC
>JAJZVE010000831.1 GCA_021845835.1 Pseudomonadota bacterium
GCTACCGCAGGATGCCGGTGCTGTACGACGTGAGCCTGGTCCTCGCGCCCGGCGAGACGGTCGCGATCGTCGGCGCCAACGGCGCCGGCAAGACCACGCTGCTGCGCGCGATCATGGGCCAGATCCGGCTGAGCGCCGGCGAGATCCGCTTCGCCGACGAACCGCTCACCGGCTGCCCGATGCACCAACGGGCACGGCGCGGCATCGGCTATTGCCCGGAGGGGCGGCAACTGTTCCCGCTGATGAGCGTGACCGAAAACCTGGAACTCGGGGCGGCGCGCGCGCCGCGTGCCGAGCGCGAACAGCGGCAGGAGCGGCTGCTGGCGGTGTTCCCCAAATTGCGCCCGCTGCGCCGCACCGCCTGCGGCCTGCTGTCGGGCGGCGAGCAGCAGATGGTGGCGGTGGCGCGCGCGCTGATGGGCAACCCGCGGCTGCTGCTGCTGGACGAACCCTCCACCGGGCTGGCGCCGCGCGTGGTGCAGGAACTGTACAGTTCGCTGCGCGCCCTGCTCGGCACCGGCATGGCGATCCTGGTCGCCGAGCAGAACGCGCGCGCCGCCATGCGCTTCGCCCGCCGCAGCGTGATCTTCGAGAACGGCCGCATCGCCGCGGAGGGCGCCTCGGCGGACCTGCTCGACGATCCGCGCGTGGTCGAGGCCTATGTCGGCGCGCACGCCGCCGCGACGCCGGGCGCCGTTTGACACTGCGCAGGGGGCGTGCCGAATATCGGCGCCCGCCACGGCGGCAACGCGCCTCGCCGGCCGCGCCGCGGCCAGGGGCGGCGAAGGAGAGGGGATACGATGTCGAAGGTCATCAAGGGCGGCACCATCGTCGCCGCGGATCGGTCGTACGAGGCCGACATCCTGATCGAGGGCGAGCACATCGCCGCCATCGGGCCGAACCTCAAGGGCGACACGGTGGTCGATGCGGCAGGCGCCTTCATCATTCCGGGCGGCATCGACCCGCACACGCACCTCGAAATGCCGTTCATGGGCACCACCGCGGCGGAAACCTGGGAGAGCGGCACCTTCGCCGCGCTGTCCGGCGGCACCACGACCGTGGTCGATTTCGTCATCCCCGGCCAGGACGGGCTGCTGCAGGCGCTGGAGGCGTGGGAGGGGCGGGCGACGCGGCAGGCGTCGTCGGACTATTCCTACCACATGTGCATCACCGGCTGGTCGCAGCAGGTGTTCGACGACATGGCGAAGGTCGTCGATCGCGGCATCAACACCTTCAAGCACTTCCTGGCCTACAAGGGCGCGCTGATGGTGAACGACGACGAGCTGTTCGCGTCGTTCCAGCGCTGCGCGGCACTCGGCGCGCTGCCGCTCGTACACGCCGAGAACGGCGACATCGTCGCGGCGCTGCAGGAAAAATACATGGCGGAAGGCGCGAGCGGCCCGGAGGGCCACGCCTATTCACGCCCGCCGGAAGTCGAAGGCGAGGCCACCAACCGCGCCATCATGATCGCGGACGCCGCCGGCGTGCCGGTGTACATCGTCCACACTTCCTGCGAGCAGGCGCACGAGGCGATCCGGCGGGCGCGGCAGAAAGGCATGCGCGTCTATGGCGAGCCGCTGATCCAGCACCTCACGCTCGATGAGACCGAATATTTCAACCGCGACTGGGACTATGCGGCGCGCCGCGTGATGTCGCCGCCATTCCGCAACAAGAGCCACCAGGACAGCCTGTGGGCCGGGCTGGCGGCTGGCTCGCTGCAGGTGGTGGCGACCGACCATTGCGCCTTCACGACCGAGCAGAAGCGCTTCGGCGCCGGCGATTTCCGCAGGATCCCGAACGGCACCGGCGGGCTGGAGGACCGGCTGTCGGTGCTGTGGACCAGGGGCGTCGAGACCGGCCGGCTGACGCCGAACGAGTTCGTCGCCGTGACCTCGACCAACATCGCCCAGATCCTCAACATCTATCCGCAGAAGGGCGCGATCCTGCCGGGCTCGGAAGCCGATCTGGTGGTATGGGACCCGAAGCTGTCCAAGACCATCTCGGCGGCGACGCAGAAGTCGATCATCGACTACAACGTGTTCGAGGGTTTCGAGGTGCGCGGCCTGGCGCGCTACACGCTCTCGCGCGGCGAGATTGTGTGGTCGCACGGCAAGAACGACCAGCCGCGGCCGGGGCGCGGGCGCTTCGTCAGGCGCCGTGCGTTCCCGGCGGTCAATCGCGCCCTGTCGCGCTGGAAGGACATCACCGCGCCGCGCGCGATCACGCGCGCGCCGGAACATATGCCGATCGGGGTGTGACGCCGCCGCGACCGGCGACCGCTCGACGTCATGCCGCGCAGGCGGGCATGAGGGCCGTCCGCTGCGCGCATCACCCTCGGCCGGCCGACGCCAGCAGTCGCCGCGCCTGCTTCAGGTGCGGCATGTCCACCATGCGCCCGTCCAGCCCCACCGTGCCGAGGCCGGGACTGGCCGCGAAGGCGGCGACGATGCGCTCGGCGTGGGCGATCTCGGTCGCGTCGGGGGTGAAGGCGTCGTTGATCGGCATCACCTGGTCGGGGTGGATGGCGAGCTTGCCGGCGAAGCCGGCGCGCCGTGCCGCGCGCGCTTCCCGTGCCAGGCCGGCGGTGTCGCGGAAATCGGTGAACACGGTGTCGGTCGCATCGACCTCCGCCGCCGCCGCGCCGGCGAGGCACAGCGTCCGCGCCAACTGGTAGGGGAACGCATAGGTGCCGTCCGCCTCGCGGTTGGCAGCCGCGCCCAGCGCGGTGGCAAGGTCCTCCGCGCCCCAGGTCAGCGCCGCCAGCCGCGCGTGCGCCGGCGCGTAGCTGCCCAGGGCGAACAGGGCGGCGGGCGTCTCGGTCGCCACCACGGTGACGCGGATGCCGCCTTCCGGCAGGCCGGCGGCGACTTCCAGCGCGGACAGGTAATGACCGAGCCGCATCACGTCGGCGGCGCCGTCGGCCTTCGGCAGCATGATGCCGGCGGGCGCGGCCGGCACCACGGCCGCCAGATCGGCCAGCGCATGCGGCGAGGCCAGCGCGTTGATCCGCACCCACAGGCGCGGCCCGTTGTGCGCGCGCAGCACCGCGGCGACCAGGGCGCGGGCGGCCGGCAGATTGACCGGCGCGACCGAAT
>JAJZVE010000832.1 GCA_021845835.1 Pseudomonadota bacterium
CGCCAACCGCGGCCAGTTCGCCGGCGAGGCGGGGCCGCGCGACCTGCATCCTGATCTGGCCGGCGCGGCCGCCTGGGACGAACGGGCCTGCGCGCCGCTGTTGCTGGGCGGGGCGCGCGTCGCCGCGGTGCATCGGCGGCTGCTCGACCGGGCGCAGACGCAGGGCTGGGCGCTGGGCGAGGACGCGGCGCCGCGGCTGACCGTGGATGGGCGCGAAATGGTGGGCGACGCGCAGGGGCGGGTGGCGCTGCCGGCGGCGGCGCGCGAGGTGCGGCTGGTCAGCCGCAGCTTCGTGCCGGCATGGCTCGGCCTCGGCCCCGATGCGCGGCGGCTGGGCGTGCCGGTGACGCTGCTGCGCCTGGATGGCCGGCGGCTGCCGCGCGCTGCCTTCCGGCGCGGCTGGTACGCGGCGGAAGGGGCGTTGCGCTGGACCGACGGCGACGCGCTGCTGACGCTGCCGCAGCGTGACCGGCCGATGCTGCTGCGCATCGGCATCGGCGCGGCGGGCGCGGTCTATTGGCAGGCGGCGGACGACGCGGCGCTACGCCGCGCCGCCGCCGTCTGACGGCAATGCCTCGGGGAGCCGGTCCCCGAGGGCATCGCGTATCCGGGCGAATCGGCGCGGCGGCGTTCTGCCGCCGCGCGGCCCGGTCGTGTCAGCCGGCGCCGGCGGGATCGATCCAGCCGATATGGCCGTCGCTGCGGCGATACACCACGTTCAGCTCGCCGGAGGTGCTGTTGCGGAACATCAGCAGCGGCTGGTCGGCCAGGTCCATCCGCATCACCGCATCGCCGACCGACAGCAGGGCGATCTCGGCCGGCACCTCCGCGATCACGGTCGCATAGGTGACGGCGCGGCCGTCGGCCCCGTCGGCGGCGTGCGGGGCGGTGCCGCCGCCCTCGGTCTCGTCCTCCTGGCGCAGGATGTACTGGCGGGCGGCCTGCGGACGCTCGCGCTGGGCGCTGTCGCGGGCGTGTTCGTTGACGCGGCGGCGGTAGCGGCGCAGCCGCTTGGCGATATGCTCGGCGGCGTCATCGAAGGCATTGTGGGCATCGGCGGCCTCGCCCTCGCCGCGCAGCAGCAGGCCGCGCCCGGCGTGCATGTTGATGTCGCAGGTGAAGAAACTGCGGGCGCGGCTGAACGTGACCTGCACTTCCAGCGCGTGGTCGAAATACTTGCCCGCGATCGCATCGAGCTGCTGCTGCACGCGCGTGCGCAGCGCCTCCGACAGGTCCACCTGCTTGCCCGACACCGTGATCTGCATCGTCGTTCCTCGCCCTCTGGTTCGGGACCGCCGGGCCGGCGTCTCAGGCCGGCACGGCCTTCTCCCGTTTGCGCTGCACCGAGGAGGGAATGCGCAGCGCCTCGCGGTATTTGGCCACGGTCCGGCGGGCGATGTCCACGCCCTCGCGCCTGAGCTGCGCGACGATGGTGTCGTCGGACAGCACGTCGTCGGCGGGTTCCGCCGCCACCATTGCGCGAATGCGGTGCCGCACCGCCTCGGCGCTGTGGCTCTCGCCGGCGGTGCCGGCGATCGCGGTGGTGAAGAAGTACTTCAGCTCGAACAGGCCGCGCGGCGTCGCGATGTATTTGTTGGAGGTGACGCGGCTGACGGTGCTTTCGTGCATCTCCACCGCATCGGCGATGTCGCGCAGGATCAGCGGGCGCAGATGCGCGACGCCGTGACGGAAGAAACCGTCCTGCTGGCGCACGATTTCGGCCGCGACCTTCAGGATGGTCTGTGCGCGCTGCTGCAACGACTTGACCAGCCAGTTCGCGGTCTGCAGCCGTTCGGAGACGTAGGCGCGCTCCTCCCGCCCGGCGCGCGGCGCGATGCGGGCGGAAAGCTGGCGGTTGACCAGCACGCGCGGCAGCGTCTGCGGGTTCAGTTCCAGCAGCCACGCGCCATCCGGGGCGGCGCGCATCAGGATGTCGGGGATCACCGGCGCCGCCGGGGCGGCATCGAAATCCGCGCCGGGTTTGGGGTCGAGGCGCCGCAGCTCCGCCATCATGTCGGCGATGTCCTCGGCATCGACGCCGCACACCGCCATCAGCCGCCTGAGGTCGCGGCGGGCGAGCAGGTCGAGGTTGTCGAGCAGGGCGGCCATCGCCGGATCAAGTCGGTTGCGCTCCGCGAGTTGCACGGCGAGGCATTCGCGCAGGTCGTGGGCGAACATGCCGGTCGGCTCGAAGCGCAGCATCGCCTGGCGGATGCGCTCGACGCGCGCCGCCGGCACGCCGAGCGCGGCGGCGACGGCTTCGGAGGGGACGGGCAGGCGGCCGGAGGGTTCCAGCAGCGCGATCAGGTGCGCGCCGATCGCGCGGTCGGTGCGGTCGGCGAAGGCGAGGTGGAGCTGTTCGATCAGATGCGCGCGCCGGCTGACCGGGGCGGGCACGAGATCCTCGATGCCGCGCGCGTCGTCGGCGAAGTCGGCAACGCCGCCGCGGCCGAACGGAACGCCGTCGCCGGGGCCGCCGGGATCGAACGGTTCGGCATGGTCGGCATCGAGCGGGGCCGATCCGGGCGGAATGAGCAGGTCGCTGCGGACCAGATCGACCGTGTCGCCGGTCGGGTCGGGGAGCGGGGCAAGCTGGTCGGGGGCGGGGCGCTCGGGGCTGGTTTCGGGCCGCTCGTCGTGTTCCAGCAGCGGGTTGCGCTCCAGCTCCTCCTCGACGAAGGCGGCGACTTCCAGGTTGGAGAACTGCAGCAGCTTGATCGCCTGCCGCAGTTGCGGCGTCATCACCAGGGATTGCGTGTGGCGCAGATCGAGGCGCGGGCCGATCGCCATAGCGGAACCTAACCGGGGGCACAGGCGGCCGACGCCGCCCTGCTGCAGTGCAGCGCGGGCGGCCGGGTTTGGCAAGCAAGAATCGTGCTGGCGGGGCGGGCCGCCTACAGACTGAACCGCTCACCGAGATAGACGCGCCGCACGCCCTCGTGCGCCACCACTTCCTGCGGCCGGCCCTCCATCAACACCTGGCCGTCATGCATGATGTAGGCGCGGTCGATGATCTCCAGCGTCTCGCGGACATTGTGGTCGGTGATCAGCACGCCGATGCCGCGGTCCTTCAGGTGCGACACCAGGTCGCG
>JAJZVE010000833.1 GCA_021845835.1 Pseudomonadota bacterium
CGCCAACCGATGTCGCGCCGGTATTGCATGCCGGCAAAGTGGATGCCCTGCACCAGTTCATAGGCCCGCGTCTGCGCCATGCGCACGCTGTCGCCCAGCGCGGTCACCGCCAGCACGCGGCCGCCGCTCACCACGGTGCGGCCGTCCCGTTCGGCGGTGCCGGCATGGAACACGTGCAGGTCCTCGGCCGCCGCCGGCAGCGGGCCGATGACGGCGCCTTTTTGCGGGGCGTCCGGATAGCCGGCGGCGGCGAGCACCACGCCCAGCGCGGTGCGGCGATCCCATTCGGCTTCGACCTGGTCGAGCCGGCCGTTGACGGCGGCTTCCACCAGGCCGACGAGATCCGATTTCAGCCGCATCATGATCGGCTGGGTTTCCGGGTCGCCCATGCGGCAGTTGAATTCGAGCACTTTGGGCGCGCCGTCCAGGCCGACCATGATGCCGGCGTACAGAAAGCCGGTGTAGCGGATGCCGTCGGCGGCCATGCCGTCGACGGTGGGGTGGATCACCTCGCGCATGATGCGTGCGTGCAGCTCGGGGGTGACCACCGGCGCCGGCGAATAGGCGCCCATGCCGCCGGTGTTGGGGCCGCTGTCGCCGTCGCCCAGGCGCTTGTGGTCCTGGCTGGAGGCGAGCGCCAGCACATGCTCGCCGTCGACCATGACGATGAAGCTGGCTTCCTCGCCGAGCAGGCATTCCTCGATCACCACGCGGTGTCCGGCGTCCCCCAGGGTATTGCCGGCGAGCATGGCATCGACGGCGGCGTGCGCTTCCTCGGCGGTCGCCGCCACGACCACGCCCTTGCCGGCCGCCAGGCCGTCGGCCTTCACCACGATGGGCGCGCCCTGCGCGTCGATGTAGGCGTGCGCCGCGGCGGCGTCGGTGAAGGTGCCGAAGGCGGCGGTGGGGATGCCGTGGCGCGCCATGAACTGCTTGGCGAAATCCTTGGAGCTTTCCAGCTGGGCGGCGGCCTGGGTGGGGCCGAAAATCTTCAGGCCGGCGGCGCGGAAGGCGTCGACGATGCCGGCCGCCAGCGGCGCCTCGGGACCGACCACGGTCAGCGCGATGTCCGGATCGCGGCGGACGAATTCGACCAGCGAGGGAATCGCCGTCAGCGGCACATTGACGAGCCCGTCCTCCGTCGCGGTGCCGCCGTTGCCGGGCGCGACGTAAACCTGCGAGACGCGGGACGATTGCGCGAGTTTCCACGCCAGGGCATGTTCGCGTCCGCCGGAGCCGATGACAAGAATCTTCATGTGTGTGAGGGACTGGTTAGGGGTTAGGGGCTAGGAGCTAGGGATTAGGGGGCCTTGTGCGGCTTCGCCGCGTGGAATGAATTCACGAGGTGCGGCGAAGCCGCTCATTCCCTAGCCCCTAGATCCTAGCTCCTAGTCCCTCGCAATCAATGCCTGAAATGCCGCGTTCCGGTGAACACCATGGCGATGCCGTGTTCATTGGCTGCGGCGATGACCTCGTCGTCGCGCATCGAGCCGCCGGGCTGGATCACCGCCTTGATGCCGGCGGCAGCGGCCTGGTCGATGCCGTCGCGGAACGGAAAAAAGGCGTCCGAGGCCATCACCGAACCCGGCACCGGCAGGCCGGCGTGCTCGGCCTTGATCGCGGCGATGCGGGCGGAGTTGACGCGGCTCATCTGGCCGGCACCGACGCCGACGGTCATGCGGTCTTTTGCATACACGATCGCGTTGGACTTGACGAACTTGGCGACGCGCCAGGCGAACAGCAGGTCGTCCATTTCCTTCTCGGTCGGTGTGCGCCGGGTGACGACCTTGAGTTCGGCGTTGAGCAGCACGTCGGCGTTCTGAACCAGCAGGCCGCCGGCCACGCGCTTCATGTCGAGCTGGGCCACGGGCCCCGACCATGCGCCGCATTCGAGCAGGCGCACGTTCTTCTTGGCGGCGACGGCGGCGGACGCTTCCAGGCTGACTTCGGGTGCGATGATGACTTCGACGAACTGGCGCTCGACGATGGCCTGTGCGGTCTCGCCATCCAGCCGGCCGTTGAAGGCGATGATGCCGCCGAAGGCCGATTCGGGGTCGGTCTGGTAGGCGCGGTCGTAGGCCTCCAGCAGGCTGGTCCCGTAGGCGACGCCGCACGGGTTGGCGTGCTTGACGATGACGCAGGCGGGCGCGGCGTCGAACAGCTTGACGCATTCGAGCGCGGCGTCGGTGTCGGCGATGTTGTTGTAGCTGAGCGCCTTGCCCTGGATCTGGCGCGCCGTCGCGATGGTGCCCGCGGGCGCATCGGCCTCGACGTAGAACGCGCCGGCCTGGTGCGGGTTTTCGCCGTAGCGGCAGGTCTGCGCGCGGGTGAACTGCAGGTTGAGCTGCTCGCCGAAGGCCTCGCGTTCGCCTTTGTCGTTCAGCGCGGTGAGGTAGTTGCTGATGGCGCCGTCGTACTGCGCGGTGTGGGTGAACGCCTTTTTCGCCAGCGCGAAGCGGGTGGCGTCGGTCAGCGCGCCGCCTTGGGCCTGCATTTCGGCGACCAGCGCCGGATAGTCGGCGGGATCGGTGACGATCGCGACATGGCGGTAGTTCTTGGCCGACGAGCGCACCATCGCCGGGCCGCCGATGTCGATGTTCTCGATGGCCTCGTCCAGCGTGTGCGGCTTCGACACGGTGGCGACGAAGGGATAGAGGTTCACGCACACCAGGTCGATGGTGCCCATGCCGTGCGCGTCCAGGGTGGCGACGTGCTCGGGCAGGTCGCGCCGCGCCAGGATGCCGCCGTGGATTTTGGGATGCAGCGTTTTGACGCGGCCGTCGAGCATCTCCGGGAAACCGGTGTATTCGCTGACGTCGATCACCGTCAGGCCGGCGTCGCGCAGGGTCTTGGCGGTGCCGCCGGTGGACAGCAGTTCGACGCCGCCGGCGGCAAGCGCGTGGGCGAAATCGACGAGACCGGCCTTGTCTGAAACCGAGAGGAGGGCGCGTTGGATTTTCATGGAAGATTCAATCTGAGAGGCCGTGTTCGCGCATTTTCTTGCGCAGGGTGTTGCGGTTGATGCCGAGCATGTCGGCCGCGCGCGTCTGGTTGCCTTCGGCGCGATCGAGGATGTAGGCCAAGAGCGGCTT
>JAJZVE010000834.1 GCA_021845835.1 Pseudomonadota bacterium
AGCCGCGCGCGGCTGGCCGCCAGCAGCGCCGGCTCCGCCGCACCGTAGCGCCGCGCCAGCGCCGCGATGGCGCCGGGGCGCGGCACGGCGGCGGCGGCGGCGGGCGCGGCCTCCAGCCACAGATACTGGCCGTCGAACACGCGGCGCACGCGGCGCGGCGCGAAGCCGGCGCGGGCGAAGGCGAACGCAAGGCTGCCGGCGGAAAACAGCGAACAATGTTCGTAGAAGAAATCCCACAGCACGGTGCGGCGCAAAATCCAGCCGGCGCAGGGCGTCTCGAAGAACACGCGCGCCGGGCCGAGGGCGGCGAGCAGGGCGCGCGGTTCGGCGATGTGCTCGATGACGTGGCGGCAGATCACCACGTCGGCCGGCTCGCCGCGGTAGCGGTCACGCACGAAGCGCAGCCGGCCGCCGCGTTCGCTGTCGGCGCCGCGATACGCCGGGTCGAAGCCGATGCCGCGGTTGCCGGCGCCCGGCCAGTCGATCAGCCGGCGCAGGAAATCGCCGTCGCCGCAGCCGATCTCCACGATGCGCGCGCCGCGCACGCCGCGCCGCTGCACCAGATGCCGCGCCAGCGCGTCCAGATGCGCGGCGAAGCGCGGCGAGCGCGCCTGCGTGTTGTCATAGCCCGGGCCGTAGCGCAGCAGCGCGGGATCGAAGGCGCGGTTGAACACGAAGCCGCAGGCGGCGCAGGCGGCCATCGCCAGCGTGCCGCGCGGCACCGCGCGCGCCGCCGCCGCGCTCGGCTGCGGCAGGTTCTGATGCACCGGCACCCGATCGCGCCGCAGGAACGGCGCCGGTGCCGCGGCACCGCACAGCGGGCAGTCGGGACGCAGCGCGGTCATGCCGCGCGGTCAAGCGCGCGCCAATGCGCGAAAGCGTCGGCGATCGTCCGGTCGAGCGGGATGCGCGGCGCGAAGCCGGTGGCCGCGCGCAGCCGCGTCACATCGGGCCGCAGCACCAGCGCCTCGCCCGGCGGCAGCGGGCGCGCGCCGAGCCGCACCAGGACCGAACCGGCGCCGGCGACCGCTTCGACCAGCGCGCCGAGGCGCACCGGCCGGCCGGCGCCGATGTTCACCACGCCCTCGACGGCGGCGAGCGCGACCTCCGCCACCGCGGCGCCGGCGTCGCGCACGTCGATCAGGTCGCGCGTCAACCCGGCTGGCCCGGTGGCGACCGGCTGCCCGGCCAGCACGGCGCGGACCAGTCCGGGCAGCAGCCGGTCGGGATGCTCGTGCGGGCCGACCGGCCAGAACAGGCGCGCATTGACCGCCGACAGGCTGCTGCCCGCCAGCAGGGTCCAGGCCAGCAGCTTCGCCGCGCCATAGGGCGTATGCGGCCGGCACGGATGCGTTTCCGGCAGCGGCGCCGCGCCGGCAGCGGTCCAGTCGTATTCCGCGCAACTGCCGACCAGCACCGCGCGCCGCCCGCCGGCCGATGCGAACAGCCGGGCGAGGTCAAGCGTCGCGCCGACCCAGTCGAGATTCTCCGGGCTGTGCCAGTAGGCGCCGGGCTGTGTCACCCAGGCGGCATGCACCAGCACATCGGCCCGCGCCGCCGCGACCGCGCTGCGCCGGCCGGTGGCCGACAGCAGGTCCGCCTGCCGTCGTGTCGGCGCCAGCACCGTCGCGCCGCGCGCCCGCAGCGCCGCCACGATCTGCCGCCCGACGAAGCCTGAGCCGCCAGTGACCAGCACCCGCACCGTTCCCGCTCCTCGCTGTCGGGCAAGGGTGCGGTGCGCCGGGTTGACGCAAGCCTAACGCGGCGATCCGGCGCGCGTCAGTACGTCGCCCGGCCGCCCGAGCAGTCGAACACCGCGCCGGTGGTGAACGACACCTCCTCGCTCGCCAGCCAGCAGATCATGGCGGCGATCTCCTCCACGCGGCCCAGCCGGCCGATCGGGATGCGCGAGAGCATGTAGTCGATATGCGCCTGCGTGATCTGGTCGAAGATCGGCGTGCGCACCGCCGCCGGGGTGATGCAGTTGACGCGGATTTCGGTTTTCGCCAGCTCCTTGCCGAGCGACTTGGTAAGCCCGATCACCGCCGCCTTCGACGCCGAATAGGCCGATGCGTTCGGGTTGCCTTCCTTGCCGGCGATGGAAGCGATGTTGACGATGCGGCCATAGCCGTTCGCCATCATGTGCGGCACGACGAAACGGTTGCAGTAGAACACGCCATGCACGTTCACGTCGAACACGCGCCGCCATTCCTCGATCGGATAGTCCCACGTCGTGTGGTTCGGCCCGGCCAGCCCCGCGCTCGCGACCAGGATGTCGATGCGGCCGAACGCCTGCGCCGTCGCGTCCGCCGCGCGCTGCACCGCAGCGGCGTCGGCGAGGTCAAGCGCCTCGGTATGCACCGCCCCGCCCAACTGCCCCGGCAGCGCCGCCAGCGCGTCCGCGTTGCGGTCCCACACCGCGACCCGCGCCCCCTCGCGCAGCAGCCGCGCCGCCGCGGCAAGGCCGATGCCCGACGCGCCGCCGGTGACGATCGCCGTCCGGCCTTCGAACCGCCTGCTGTCCGCCATGTCTGCCTCCCTCTCGTCCCCCGGGCGCATAGCGCGGCCGGCTGCCGTGCGGAAGCGGGGCTTCACGGCCGGTCAGGCACGTCGTTGCAGATCGCTTTCATCGGTTCGCTCCGTCGCTTGCGCCCGCTCGCATGCGGCGGCGCGTTACATCAGGAACTCCCAGAACCGCGCATAGAACTCGTCCAGCCGCTCGCTCCAGGCGCGCTGCCGCCATTGCGCCAGCGTGACCTGCCGCGATTTCCCCACGTCGTGGTCGAAGATCGCGCGTGCCGCCGCGGCGGTGCCGCGGCCGAAGATGACCGCGTCCACTTCGTTGTTGAACACCACGCTGCGCCGGTCGAGGTTGGACGAGCCGACCGTCGTCCACACCCCGTCGATGGTGGCGAACTTGGAATGCAGCACGGTGAACTGGATTTCCCAGATCTGCACGCCCGCTTCCAGCAGGTCGCCATAGGCGGCGCGCCCGGCGGCCAGCGCCTCCGGCACGCTGCTGACCGAGGGCAGCACGAGGCGCACCTGCACGCCGCGCCGCGCCGCCCGCGCCAGTTCCTCGCGCTCCTGG
>JAJZVE010000835.1:0-842 GCA_021845835.1 Pseudomonadota bacterium
CCGGCCCCGCCGGATCAACGCCAGCCGGCGACGCAGACCCCCACCCGGCGCCGGTCGCGCAGCGCGAGCAGCGTGGCCGGGCGGCACCAGAGTTCGGGGCGTGCGGGCAACGGGCGGGGACGCGCGACGCGGGTCCAGTGCCCGGCGAGACGACGCAGGAGATGCATGGCGACCCTTCTCCTTCAGCCTTGGCCCAGGGCCAGTTGCACGACACGCACGACGACCAGCGCGCAGGCGGCCACCAGATAGAGGCGCAGCACCCCCATCCAGGCCCGCGTGCCGAACGACAGCTGCGGGCGCGGCAGCAGCCCGAGCGGCTGCATCCGCCAGGTGGCGCGATCGCCCGCCGGCGCCGGCGCGGCCAGCGCGGCGGGGGAGGCGAACAGCGTCGCGCCGCCGGCGACCACGGCGAACGCCGTGCCGCCGCCGAGCACCCACAGGATCTGCGCGCCGCTGATGTCGGGGAACAGCACCGCGGCGGTCAGCACCACCGACAGCACAACCAGCGCCGCGATGACCGCCCCGGTGAACAGGTTGAGCCAGCGTCCGTTCACCCAGGGGCCGAGCACATCGCGGTCATTGCACAGCAGCAGCAGGAACACGGTGGCGCTGGGCAGCAGCACCCCGGCCAGGGTCTGCACCGCCTCGGTGATCAGGCCGAGCGGCGCATGCGGGATCAGCACCAGGGCGGCGGCGGCGGCGACCAGCCCGCCATAGACCATGAAGAAGCCGCGCGCCTCGCTCGGCTTGCGGTGCAGCGAGTGGCGCAGCGACAGCACGTCGCCCAGCGCATAGGCGGTGGCGAGCGAGACCGCGGCGGCGCCGATGACGCTGGCGTCGAT
>JAJZVE010000835.1:852-3089 GCA_021845835.1 Pseudomonadota bacterium
AGCGCGAAGGCGAACAGCACGCCCGCGGCATGGCCGGCGTATTTGCCCAGGCCCGCGGCGATGCCGCCGGCGTCGGAGAAATTGCCGAATTCCGGCCGGCCGGCGAAGACCGCGGCGCAGAACGCCATCATCGCGGCGGCGCCGATCACGACCACCGCGATGCCGATCCACAGGTCGGCGCGCTCATAGGGGATGAAGCGCGGCGTGATGCGCTTGTCGATCACGTAGCTCTGCTGGAAGAACAGCTGCCAGGGCGCGACGGTGGTGCCGACGATGCCGATCACCAGCAGCAGCACGTCGGAGAGCTTGCCCGACGGCCATTGCGGCAGCACGAAATCGCGCGCCAGCCCACCCATCGGCGGATGCACCATGACGAAGATCGGCACCAGCAGCAGGCTGCCGAAGCACAGCGTCAGCGCGAAGCGCTCGAAGCGGCGGAAGCTGCCGGTGCTGGCGGCGATCACGGTCAGCGCGGCGGCGGTGGCGACGCCGGCGATGCGGGAAATCCCGAGATAGTCCAGCGCGAGGCTGATGCCGATGAACTCGGTGACGATGGTCAGCGCGTTCAGCACGAACAGGTCGATGACGCTGAACGCGCCCCAGAAGCGGCCGAACCGCTCCAGGATCAGCCGCCCGTGGCCGACGCCGGTCACCGCGCCGAGGCGGAGCACCATCTCCTGGTTCACGTACAGCACCGGCACCAGCAGCAGCAGCGTCCACAGCAGCGAGGTGCCGTAGTTCTGCCCGGCCTGGGTGTAGGTGCCGAAGGCGCCGGCATCGTTGTCGCCGACCATCACGATCAGCCCCGGCCCGACGATGGCGGCGAGCGTGGCCAGGCGCTGCCGCCAGGTCAGCCGCGCGCCGAAATCATGCTGGCGGATGGTGCCGAACGCGCCCTCGATGTCGCCGAGATGCGCGCTGTCGAGCACAGCCGTGTCTGCGGTGGGCGCCGCGCTGTCGATGTAGCTCATCGTCCCGTCCTCCTGCGGCGCCGCCGGGGCGGCGCCGTCCGTCATGCCGATTGCTCCGGTGCGAAATGCGGCGCCCAAGCCGACAGGCGCCGCCTCGGGTCAACAGAGCGGATCGTCGGCGTCGTCGGACGCGGCGGACTGGGTCCAGGTGCAGACGAGCCGTCCGCCCCGGTCGCGCTGCCACGCAGCGGTCGGACGGACGGGCGGGCAGGTGCCCGCGCGGGAACGGACAGTCTGAAAGGCGGCCATCGGCGCCTCCTTCGGCTCAAGCGGTTGCTCGAACCCGGGGCGCCCTGGCCGCTAGGGGATCAACGCGTCGGCGTCGATCCCGTGGCGGTCACATGCACGTCCCGGGCGATGGTCCAACCCAGCGTCGTGGTCACGTCGGCATAGCGCCGACTGTGGCACTCCGAGGGTTGGCTGCTAGATCGCGGGTTCATGTGATCCCTTGGTCTGGTTGCAAACCGGCGGCTGCCGGAGCGAGGCACAGATCTCCCTGCCGGGGACACAGGCATCGCTGGTCAATGGATATACCTCTCCGCCGGTGCCGATCAAGAGGCTCCGTGACAGCGCCATGACGGCGGCTGCCAGAGGGCGGCCGCTAGATGTAGGAGCGTAGCGGCGGGGCGGTGCCGTTGAGGACGTAGGCGCCGATCGCGTGGTATTTCCAGCGCGCCGGGTCGTGCAGCGTATGGGTGCGGGCGTCGCGCCAGTAGCGGTCAAGACCATGGGCGGCGAGCGTCGCCTGCGCCCCGGCCAGCTCGAACAACCCGCTGCCGGCGGCGAGCGAAGCCTCGGTGGTCAGCACCTTCGCCTCCGCCACCGCGATCGAGGCGGCGGCATAGGCGTCGTCGCCGGGGGCGGCGCGGGCGGCGTCCAGCGACCCGGCGGCGCGGGCCAGCATCGCCTCGGCGGCATGAACCTGCACCTGCAGCTGCCCGAACCGGGCGAGCAGCAGCGGGTCGTCCTGGGCGCGGTCCACGCCGGCATCGCGGAACGGGCGGCTGCGGTCGCGCACGAAACCGGCGGCGGCGCGCAGGGCGCCGCGCGCGAGGCCGAGATCGATCGCCGCGTGCAGCAACTGCGCCACCGCGCCGACCGGGCTGCGCCGGCCGAAGGCGCCATCCAGTGGCATCACCCGCTCGGGCGGGACCATCACGCCATCGAGGATCGTGGTGCCGCTCGCCGTGGTGCGCTGGCCCATGCCGGACCAGTCGTCCAGCACGGTCAGCCCCGGCGCGTCGCGCGGCACGATCGCCAGCATGG
>JAJZVE010000836.1 GCA_021845835.1 Pseudomonadota bacterium
GCCAGTCGGGCGCAGCACCGGTGTGCTTGGTGTTGAACCAGTGCCGCACCAGGAAGCTGGCGATGAACACCGCCGCCAGCACCAGCCAGCTCCACCGCCCGGTATAGGTGAAGGCGTAGTGGTTGCTGAGCATGGTGAACACGACCGGCAGCGTCAGGTAGTTGTTGTGCACCGACCGCTGCTTGGCCGCCGCGCCGAGCGCCGGATCGGGCGTGCGGCCGGCCATCAGGTCGCGCACCACGATGCGCTGGTTCGGGATGATGATCAGGAACACGTTGCCGACCATGATCGAGCCGACCAGCGCGCCGACATGGATGAAGGCGCCGCGCCCGGAAAAGACGTGCGTGTAGCCGAACGTCGCCGCCACCAGCAGCACGAAGCCGACCAGCGCCAGCTTCCCCGTGTCCTTGCCGATCGGCGACTTGCAGAGCCGGTCATAGATCAGCCACCCCGCCGCCAGCGAGGCGAGGCTGATCGCAACCGCCGCCGCCGGCGCGAGCTTCGCGACCGACGGGTCAACCAGATAGACGCTGGCGTGCAGGTAATAGACCAGGATCAGCAGCAGGAAGCCGAAGATCCAGGTGGAATAGGCTTCCCATTTGAACCAGGTCAGGTGCTCCGGCATGAATTCCGGCACCACGACGAATTTCTGCATCCAGTAGAAGCCGCCGCCGTGGACCTGCCACGCCTCGCCCTTCACGCGCGGGTCGAGATGTTCGGCGTGCTTCAGGCTGGCATCGAGTGCGATGAAGTAGAAGGAACTGCCGATCCAGGCGATGCCCGCGATCACGTGCGTCCAGCGCACGAGCAACTCCACCCAGTCCGTCAGCAGGCCCCACGACATCGGCGTTCCGTCCCCTCGTGATCTCACGCGATCCTGATCGCGCGGCCTGTCGCGCGCAACAGGGCCGCCTCAGCGGCGTCGCCGCTCCAGCGTGACAATGGCGACCCCGGTCGCCGAAACCGCCATGCCCACCCAGCCCAGCAGCGGCAGATGCTCGCCCAGCGTTGCCCAGGCGATCAGCGCCGTGGTCGGCGGCACCATGAAGAACAGGGCGGAGACGCGCGACGCCTCGCCCAGCCGGATCATCGCCAGCAGCAGCATCAGCGCCACCAGCGAATTGCCGACGACCAGATAGCCGAGCGACCACAGCAGCGGCATCGCCGGCACGAAGCGCATCGGCTCCAGCCACATCGCCAGCGGCAGGCTCACCGCCAGCCCGACGGCGCATTGCACCATGTTCGCCGCCACCGGATGCACGCCGGTGCCGTAGCGCCGCTCATACAGCGTGCCGCCGGTCATCGAGAACAGGGCGCAGACCGCGAACAGCAGGCCGAGCGCGGGCAGGCCGGCGCCCACCTGGTTGCGCGCCAGGATCACGCCGACCGTCCCCGCCAGTCCAAGCGCAAGCCCGAACCAGCGCCGCGCCGAGACGCTCTCGCCGGCCAGGAACGGTGCCAACAGCCCGACCAGGATCGGCTGCAGGCTGGCGATCAGCGCCGAGCCGCCCGCCGAGAGGCCATGCGCCAGCGCAAGATTGATGAAGGCGAAATTGCCCGCCTGCACCAGCAGCCCGGTCATGCCCAGATGCACCCACTCCCCGCCGCGCGGCGCGGGCGGGCGCAGCAGCAGCAGGAACGGCAGCAGCACCAGTTCCACCAGCGCGTAGCGCACCGCCAGCATGGTCAGCGGGTCGGTATAGACCAGCGCGACGCGGACGAAGATGAAGCCGCTCGACCACAGCAGGATGAACAGCGGCCCGGCGCCGTATCGGAGCAGCCAGGCCGCGTCGATCCTGCCGGTCCGCTGCCCGATCTGCACGCTCATGCGCGGCAGCTACAATGGTCGCCGCACCCTGTCGAGGCGCAAGCGGCGCGCGCAGATCAGCCGTGCACCGCCATGGCCCAGGCGGCCAGCAATCCCACGATCGCGAGCACCGTCGATGCCCCGGCCGGCAACGTCGCCCGGCGCGGATGGCGCCGGGGCTGGCCCGGGGGAAGATCGGGGTCCGCACGCATCGTCGCCCTTGCTCCTGCTTCGTCGTCCGGCACGTCCCGGACAGGACGTCAACGGCGGCGCAAGTGGATCGGTTGCGGTCGGATCGGGTGCGTTATCCGTTGCGTGATCAGTCGCGCTCGATCGGCAGGCCGGAATCGGCCAGTTCCTTGAATCCGCCGGCATTGAACACGTGGGCATAGCCGAGTTCGCGCAACGTGCGGGCGGCAAGCGCCGAGCGGCCGCCGGAGGCGCAATAGACCAGCACCGGCGTCGCCCGCTGCAGCGCCGTGTGGTGCATCGGGCTGCCCGGGTCGGCGCGGAACTCCAGCATCCCGCGCGAGATGCACACGGCCCCGGCGATGCGGCCGCTGGCGGCGACCTCGTTCGGGTCGCGCACGTCCAGCAGCACCGCGCCCTCGCGCAGCCGCTCCGCCACCTGATCGGGCGACAGGCGCGGCGCGGCGGCGGAGGCCTCGGCCATCATGTCCTTCAGCGTCGTCGGCATCGTCGGTTCCTTCTCGCTCTCAGGCGTTGGCAGAATACACGGCCCGGTACAGCGCCACGATCTCCGCCTTGTCCGGGACGCGCGGATTGTTGGCCGGGCTGCCGGAGGCGAGCGCCTGCTCGGCCATGATCTCCAGGCGGTCCTCCCAGGCGGCGGCGTCGATGCCGTAGGCGCGCGGGCTGGGCACCTCCAGTTCCGCGTTCAGCGCCGCCAGCCCCTCGACCAGCTTGGCGCAGGCGGCGTCGGTATCGTCCTGGGCGCCGGCGAAGCCGATCTGGCGCGCGGCGGCGGCATAGCGCACCGGTGCCTCGCCGACCGAGAAGCGGGTGACCGCCGGCAGCAGCATGGCGTTGGACAGGCCGTGCGGCACATGGAAATGCGCGCCGATCGGCCGCGACATGCCGTGCACCAGGGCGACCGAGGCGTTGCTGAACGCCAACCCGCCCAGCATCGCCCCCAGCATCATCGCCTCGCGCGCCGCGGCATTGGTCGGTTCGTGATAGGCGGTGCGCAGGTTGGCGCCGATCAGCCCCATGGAGGCCATCGCCCAGCCATCCGTCACCGGGTTGGCGCGGCGGGAAACA
>JAJZVE010000837.1 GCA_021845835.1 Pseudomonadota bacterium
GCTCATCGACGCCGTGCCTACCCAGGTTGCCACCATAGCCGCGTGAACCGTGGCCACCTTACCTACACCAATTTCCACCACGTTGACGGACGCTACCCGCTGCCACAGCGCCCTGCCGCGGTTATCTGCCTCGATGGCTGCGATCCAGACTATCTCGCGGCTGGGCTTGCGGCGGGCGAGTTGCCCGGTTTTGCGCGCATCGCACAGGAAGGGTTCGCGGGTGAGGCGCTTGCGACCCTCCCGACCTTTACTAACCCCAACAATTGCTCCCTCGTCACAGGTGCATCGCCATCGGTGCATGGCGTCTCCGGAAATTTCTATTTGGATCGTAGTACCGGCGAGACCGTCATGGTGACTGGCGGTAAGGAGCTGAGGGCACCCACCATCCTCGCGGGCATGGCTCAGGCCGGAGTACCCACGGCAGTGGTCACTGCGAAGGACAAGCTTCGAGACGCACTTGCTAAAGGCCTGCCGATCGGGCCTTTGGGTATCGCCGTCTCTGCGCAGAACGCGAATGCCGCGCGGACAGATACGCATGGGATCGATGATCTCCCGGGCTTAGTGGGCCGCAGGGAGCCTGATCAATATTCTGCCGATCTTTCACTTTTCGTACTCGATGTCGGCGTTCGTTTACTGGAGGAGGGCCATGCTCGCCTGCTCTATCTTTCTCTCTCGGACTACGTGCAGCATCGGTTCGCGCCATCCGCGCCGGAAGCGCACGATTTCTACCGTGCGGTCGATGTCCGGATTCGGCGGTTTATGGAACTTGGATGCCTCATCGGCGCAACCGCCGATCACGGGATGCACGATATGGCAAGGCCGGACAACACGCCAAACGTGATCTTCGTGGGAGACGTGCTGGATGCGAGGTTCGGCTTCGGCACATGTCGGGTGATCTGCCCAATTACTGATCCATTCGTCCGCCATCACGGTGCGCTCGGCGGCTTCGTGCGGGTGCATATCGGTGCGGGCGGCCCGTCGGCGGGCGATGTCATCGCGCATCTTTCCTCTTTCCCGGAGATGGAAGAAGTGTTGACAGGGGCGGAGGCCTGTGCCCGACACGACCTCTCACCCGAAATGGAAGGGGATGTGACGGTGATCGCGCGCCTCGGCGTCGCCCTCGGCGCACGCGCTGCCGAGCACGATCTTTCGGCCCTCGCTGGCGAACGGCTCCGCTCCCATGGCGGAATCGCGGAGCAGCGTGTTCCCTTCCTGGTCTCGGCACCGCTCGATCCGGTTTGGCGCACGGCGCATCCGCGCCTCCGAAATTACGACATCTTCGACGCCGCGCTCAATGGAGCGATCGCATGAAACGGTGCGCGATCGTCATTCTGCGGTCGGAATCGATCGATCTCGATCATAGGTTATAGACGGAAGTCGCTCGCCTCGTCGCACGCGCGTGGCAAGCTGCCCGCGCTATCGCCCGTGACCCGATGCTGCTCGCGGCGCTGCGCAAGCAGAAGCCCGGCCTGGTCGAGCCGGTCGATGTGTTTGCAAGGAAAGAACGCGGCACACTCATCGCCGGGGCGCAAAGGCGCCTGCGGCAGCCCCGCCACGCTGGCCTGGTTTTGCTCCGCCGTTGACTGAACCGCCCCGGGTTTGCCGGCAACTGTAATCAGACGACTGCTGCGGGGCGGTAGTCGGTGCCGGAGGCGCGCATGGCATTGAGGGTGACGACGAGCTTCCTGGCGGTGGCGATGATGGCGGCCTTGACGGATTTCCCCGCTGCCTGGAGGTGCTCCCGGAAGTGGATGAACTCGGGAGCCCGGCGCGACGCCTGGAGGGCTGCGAGATAGAGGATGGTCCTGACGATCGGGCGACCGCCGCCGATGGATCGAGGATCTGAGCGCCGCCCGCTGTCGCGCGCGATGGGAGCGAGGCCGGCGAGTGCGGCAATGCTGCGCCGGTCGATCTGGCCGACTTTTTTTCGCGTGATGCGATGGCGCTGGAAGAAGCGGCGCAACGTGCCGTAGCCGAAGACATGCCCGTGCTCGCACAAGACTGCGCGAAGCTCCTCGATGGTCGCGTCGCGCATCTCGTCGAGCAGCCGCAGGATCAGATCAGCCTGGGCCTCGATCCGGCCAGACCGCCGATCGCCACCCAACGCACCTGGCTGGGCATCGCCTCGCTCGCGCAGCAAGCTGCGCCACCGGCTGACGCTGGCGGCACTCACGCCAAAACGTTCCGCCGCTTCCCGATGGGTCGCACCGCCGGCAACAGCAGCCAGCACGCGGGTGCGGAGATCAACCGAAAGAGCCTTCACCATGTCTGCCGGCCCCCAGCCCCGGCAAACAGCTTGAATCAGATTTCGGCACGGTTGGATACCCCATTCCAATCCAAACAGATCGGCTACCGCTCTAGAACGACAGCGAGCACCCGACCAGCCTCGCCACCCTGCTCGCTGGAAAAGCGGCCATCGAGCGCCGGGTGCCGGCTGCAATCGGGACGACTGGCGACTGATCGCCCATGAATGCGCTATAGACCATTCCGTGACACAATTTGACGACATCAAGCCGGGCGCCCGGCTCCGCGGCCTGGACGGCGGCGGCATCGCCGAGATCGTGCAGGTCGCGCGCTTTGGGGCAGATGCGCTCAACCTGGTTTTTCGGGTCAATGGCCGGGTCGCGGAACGTCTCGTCTATCGCGGCGAGGAAACCGCCTTCGAAATCGTTGAGGCCGGCCGGGCTCTGGGCTTTGACGCCGATGGCGGGTTGCTTCGGCTGGCATCGGAGGCCTACCGGATCCGCCTCGCCCACCTTTTCGACCCCTATCTGGCCGTCAGCGCCTCCCAAATCGAGGCGCTGCCCCACCAGATCACCGCCGTCTATGGAGAGATGCTGCCGCGGCAGCCGCTCCGGTTCCTGCTGGCCGACGATCCCGGCGCCGGCAAGACCATCATGGCCGGGCTGCTGATCAAGGAACTCGTGATCCGCGGTGATCTGGATCGCTGCCTGATCGTGGCACCCGGCAGCCTGGTCGAACAGTGGCAGGACGAACTCTCCGAGAAGTTCGGGCTGCGCTTCGACGCGCTGACCCGTGATCAGATCGAGGCCTCTGTCACTGGCAACCCCTTTGCAGAGCGC
>JAJZVE010000838.1 GCA_021845835.1 Pseudomonadota bacterium
GCCGAAGGATGGCTGGAGCCGGCGGAACCTGATCGCCGACCACGGCCCCGACGCGCCGGCGCGGTTTCCCGACATTCCGCTTGCCAGCTATGACGCCGGGGCCGATCCGGCGGTGATGGTGGACGGGGCCGGTCTGGTGCTCGTGCACGAATGGACCGATCCCACGCTGGTGGCACGGCTCGGCCGGCTGCGTGTGCAGGGCGGGCGATTCCTGCGGCTGTTCCACGACACGCACCACCGCGCCGTCAGCGATCCCGATGCGATCCGCGCCTTCGACCTGTCCGGCTATGACGGCGTGCTGGCGTTCGGCGCCGCGCTGGCCGAAGTCTATCGGCGATGGGGCTGGGGCGATCGCGTGTTCGTCTGGCACGAGGCCGCGGATACCACGCTGTTCCGCCCGCCGGCGACGGAGGGTGCGCGCGCCGGACTGGTCTGGATCGGCAACTGGGGTGACGGCGAGCGCAGCGCCGAACTCGATTCCTATCTGTTCACACCGGCGCAATCGGCGGGTCTGTCGCTCGATGTCTGGGGCGTGCGCTATCCGGTCGAGGCGCTGGCGACGCTGGCCGCGCGCGGCGCGCACTATCACGGCTGGCTGCCGAATGCACGCGTGCCCGAAGCGTTCGCGCGGCATCTGGCAACGGTGCATGTGCCGAGGCGCTACTATGCCGAGACATTGCCGGGGATTCCCACCATCCGCGTGTTCGAGGCGCTGGCCTGCGGCATCCCGCTGGCCAGCGCGTCGTGGCAGGACAGCGAGGGCCTGTTCCGGCCCGGCGAGGATTTCCTGGTGGCACGCAGCGGCGCCGAGATGACCCGGCATCTGCGCGCGCTGGCGGCGGATGCCGGGCTGCGCGGCGCGCTGGCGGCGAACGGGCTTGCGTGCATCCGCGCGCGCCATACCTGCGCCCATCGTGTCGAGGAGTTGCTGGCGATTGAACGTCATTTGCGGGACGGCGCGGCGCATCCGGCGCCGCAGGTGCAGGAGCAAGAACAGGTGAGGGTGGCCTGATGCGGATTGCCGTCTATGGCTCAAGCCTCGTCTCCGCCTACTGGAACGGTGCCGCGACCTATTATCGCGGCCTGTTCGGGGCGCTCGCGGCGCATGGGCACGCGATCACGTTCTATGAGCCGGATGCCTTCGACCGGCAGAACCACCGCGACATCGATCCGCCCGAGTGGGCGACGGTCCGCGTCTGGCCGGCGACGGAGGACGGTCTGCGCCGCGTGACGGCGGAGGCGGCGCGTGCCGATGTCGTGGTGAAATGCAGCGGTGTGGGCGTGTTCGATGCCGAGCTGCTGGCGCTGACCATGCAGCAGGCGCGGACGGACGCGGTGCGCGTGTTCCTGGATGTCGATGCGCCGGCAACGCTGGCCGAACTCGACGGCGATGCGGGGCATCCGCTGCGCCGCACCCTCCCGGCGCTCGATCTCGTGCTGACCTACGGCGGCGGGACGCCGGTGGTGCGCGCCTATCGCGGCTTCGGCGCGGCCGAATGCGTGCCGGTCTACAACGCGCTCGATCTGGCGACCCACCATCCGGTGCGACCGCAGGCGCGCTTCGCCTGCGATCTGGCGCTGCTGGCCAACCGGCTGCCGGATCGCGAGGCGCGCGTCGAGGAATTCTTCCTGCGCCCGGCGGCGATGCTGCCGGACCGGATTTTCCTGCTGGGCGGTGCGGGCTGGGAGGACAAGGATGTGCCAGGCAACGTGCGCGTGCTGGGCCATGTGCCGACCGCGGACCACAACGCGCTGAACGCCTCCGCCTGCGCGGTGCTGAACGTGGCGCGCGACAGCATGGCGTCGGTGGGCTTCTCGCCGGCGACGCGCGTGTTCGAGGCGGCAGGCGCCGGCGCCTGCATCATCACCGACGCATGGGAGGGACTCGAGCTGTTCCTGCAACCGGATGAGGAAATCCTGGTGGCGCGCGACGGCGCCGAGGTGGCGGCGCATCTCGTCGCGCTGACGCCGCAGCGTGCCTATGCCATCGGCACCCGCGCGCGGGCGCGCGTGGAGCGCGAGCATACCTATGACCGCCGCGCGGTGCTGGTGGACCGGCTGCTGCGGCAGGCGGCTTCGCGCAAGCAGGCGGGGCAGGCGGCATGAGCGCGCCGCTTCGCTTCGTGGTGCTGGGACTTTCGCTGTCCTCCTCCTGGGGCAACGGCCACGCGACGACCTGGCGCGCATTGCTGGCGGCGTTGGCGGCGCAAGGGCACCGGGTGCTGTTCCTGGAACGCGACGTGCCGTGGTACGCGGCGCATCGCGACTTGCGCGACCCGTCGTACTGCGACCTGCGCTTCTATGACAGCGTCGGCGATCTCGCGCGCTGGCGGGCGGAGATCGCGGCGGCCGACGTGGTGATCGTCGGGTCCTACGTGCCGGATGGGGTGGACGTGATCGCGCGCGTGCAGCGCTGGGCGTGCGGTACGGTCGCATTCTACGATATCGACACGCCGGTGACGCTGGCGCGGCTGGCGCGCGGCGACCGGGAATATCTGGCGCCGGAGCAGATTCCCGGCTTCGACCTGTATCTGTCCTTCACCGGTGGGCCGACGCTGGAGGTGCTGGAACAACGCTGGGGGGCGCAGCGGGCGCGCGCGCTGTTCTGCTCGGTTGATCCCGCCCTGTATCGTCCGACCGGCGCGACACGGCGCTGGGATCTCGGCTATCTCGGCACCTACAGCGCGGATCGGCAGCCGGCGCTGGAGCGTCTGCTGATCGCGCCGGCGCGGGCGATGCCGGAGCGGCGTTTCGTGGTGGCCGGGGCGATGTATCCCGACGGCATCGACTGGCCGGCGAATGTCGAGCGCATCGCGCACCTGCCGCCCGCGGCCCATGCCGACTTCTATGCCGCGCAATCCTGGACGCTGAACATCACGCGCGCTGACATGCGCGCCGCCGGCTACAGCCCCAGCGTGCGGCTGTTCGAGGCGGCGTCCTGCGGCACGCCGATCCTGACCGACGACTGGCCGGGCCTGGACACGATCCTGCGTCCCGACCTGGAAACGCTGGTGGTGCGGTCAACGGAGGATGTCTGCCGCGGGCTGGCTCTGCCGGAGGCGCGCCGCGCCG
>JAJZVE010000839.1 GCA_021845835.1 Pseudomonadota bacterium
GGGGTGGGAACTGTGGCTGGACGGCGGGCACAACGCGGGGGCGGGCGCGGCGCTGGCCGGGCACCTGGCCGGCTGGACCGACCGGCCGACGCACCTGATCGTCGGCATGAAGCGGTCGAAGGACGCCGCGGGCTTCCTGCGCCCGCTGCTCGGCCGCGCAACGACGCTGTGGGCGGTGGCGGAGCCGGGGCAGCATTTGGCGCAACCCGTCGCCGAGATCGTCGCCGCGTCGGGCGGCACGGCGCGCCCCGGCCCGCGGGTGGCGGATGCGCTGCGGGCGATCCCCCGCGCGGGCGGACCCGCGCGGGTGCTGATCTGCGGCAGCCTCTATCTGGCTGGCGAGGTGCTGAAGAACGATCTCGACGCGCCAGAATCGTAGGGCGGGATGCGCTGCGCATCCCGCCACCCGCCCGCGCGGCGCTGGCTCAGAACGGCGTGCGTGCCGTGATCAGCCAGGCGTGGTTGTAGATCGGCGTCAGCACCGGCGTTTCGACCAGCTTCGGCGTCACCGCGAACTGGTAGCCGGCGCCGACGACGAAGTTGAACCGCCCGGCCAGCGGGAAGCGGCCGAGGATCAGGCCGGGGGTGAGGAACACCTGCGTCAGCTCGCCGCGCAACCCGCCGTACCAATGCGTCAGGTTGGTTTCGAACTCCGGCCAGAAAAACGTGGCCAAATGGTACTGCAGGGTGGTGTTCCAGATCAGGGCCGTGCCGATCAGGTTCTGCTCCGCCGTCGGCAGCGCCAGCGACAGCGTGCTCTGCACATCGAAGTCGCCCCAGCCCTTGCCGGCGGCGATGGTCGGCGTGATGATCCAGGCGTTCTGCGTGAAGGCCGCGTTGCCGCTGGGCGCCTGGAAGCCCAGGAAGGCGGTGACGATGTAGTTGCCGTCCTGCTCGTTGGCGCTCAGCAGCCGCTGCTTGACCACCAGGAACGGCCAGTCGCCCCAGCCCTGCGCCGGCTTCCTGCCGTTGCGATCAAGATAGGGCGGCGGGTTGAGCAGAACTTCCTCGGTATAGGTCGGGATCAGCTCCAGGCCCTTGCCGGAAGCATACTGGTCGATATTGGCGCCGTTGCCGAGGTGCTGCCAGTACTGGTCGTAGCGCACCTCCTGTTCCAGGCGCGGGGTGACGGTGACCAGCGGCGTCATCCAGTGCGGCTGGCTGGCCTTGGCGGCGTCGGAGCGTGCGAACCAGTCGGCGAAATAGCCGCCGACCGCGCTGCCGTAGCCGGCATCGGCATCCGGCATCGGCGCCGGGGCCGCGCTATCGTCGGCCATCGCGCCGGCCCGGGCGAACAGCAGCACGCCGGCGGCCAGGGCCGCGGTGCAGAAGGAGAAACGGGGCATGGAGTCGCTATTCCTTAATGGATATAGCGATCCTTGCAGGCCTGGCCGCGGCTGGAAAGGGGGACGAGGGAGAGCCGGCGCGATCCCGCATCAGGACGATCCGTCATCCCGCACGAACCGGTCCGGCCACACCGGCGGCGCAGACGCGGTTGTCGCGCCGGTGGTCATCGCCGTCAGCGCCGCGGTGACGTTGTGCAAGATGCGCGCACCGAGCCAGGTCGCGACGAACAACAGCAGCACGATCATCCACCACGGGGCGCGGCCCGCGCGCGCTGGTGGTCTGTCCCGGGCCTGACGCAGTGCCGCATCGCCGACCTCCTTGCGAGAGGTCCAGACCGTTGGCATGCCTGCATAAAGAATTGAGAGGGCTGGCCGCATGCCCTCATAGGAATGGCATAGGGGAGGGCAGTGCGCTGCGCAGGGCAGGCGCAATCCGGCTACCAGTGATGCGGCGTATAGAGGCTCAGGCGAAAATGTAGCAGAACGCCATAGTCGTAACGGCGGCCGCTGCCGTACCTGGTCTGCAACACCGGCAGCAAGGCCGTTATCGCAAGGCCGTAACCAGGAGTGCTCCAATCCAGGCCCGGATCGACAAGCCACAACTGGCCGCCGGTGCCGGGCACGAACGCGCCGTTGACGCGGTTGGCGTTGGCCGAGAAGAAGTTGGTTTCCAGGGAAGCGAACAGCTCTCCCGGAATATCGGCGCTGATCTGGCGTGGCCAGATGACGTAATGAAAGGCGGCATCCGTCACGAACTGATTGCCGAATTGATAGTCGGTGCCAGGGAAGCGGGCCTCGTAGCCGATTTCGGCCTCGGCGTTCCAACGGAGCGTCTGCCAGGAGCCGGTCAGCGCGGCCCGTCCGCCCCAATTGCCGGTGGCGGGTTGCACATCATGCGGCAGTTGGGAATTCACGTTGTCCATGCCGGTCGGCACCGTGACACCGATCATCGGTGCGATCCGAAGCGTCGATCCGATGCCATCGAGTTGGAACACGGTGTAGCGCGCTTCCTGCAGCGTATCGCCGGTCCCGACGGCGTCCAGGCGCACCGTTTTCCCGCCGCTGACGGCCTCGGCCATGTTCCAGACGAGAAGGTTGCTTTCGGTGATCAGGGCGAGTTTCGACGATGCGCCATACACCAGCACGCCCTGAGCCGTTGCGCTCTGGAAGCCGGTTTGTTGAACCAGCGTCGGTTGCGCCATCAGGATCAGGTTGCCGGCAGAGATCGGCGACGCGCCCGGAAACGTCAGTTGCGCCAGGACGGGACCAGCCGTCGCCAGCGTGAGGACAAGCGTGATCGCGAGCCGGAGCAGCCAAACACGGCGAATCCCGCGCCAGGTCAATTGGCATGCTCGTCGGGCGCGGTCGGCTTGCGGCGGATGGGGCCGGGCGTATAGCTGGCGTCGCGGACCGCTTCCCGGACCTGATGGTCGGTCACCGTCGCGCCGGGCTGCAACAGCACATCAGCCAATCCCTGACTGAGATCGAAGCTGACATGCGCGACGCCGGGTATCTGGCCCAACCGCCTGAGCAGGCCAAAGACCGAAAACGGCGTGGCGACGCCCTTGACGATAACCTGAACTTCCGCATTCGGCGGCTGCGGCGGGCTGCCGCCGAATGCTGACGGGGAAAGCATCACAGACACCGCATTCAAATAAATGATAGTCAAATAAATGATAGCAAGACTAAAAACAAATCCCTTCCTTGGGATACATGCCACCCCAT
>JAJZVE010000840.1 GCA_021845835.1 Pseudomonadota bacterium
GGCAATGGAAATGCTGCACCACACCCGCTTCCAGGAACGGCACGATGACCAGGCCGCTGCCGAAGGTGAGCGAACCCGCCTTGAGGAAGAAGAACACGAGCTTCCCGAGGACCGAGGCGGTCGGCGTGGTGGCGAGCGGCAGCGCGGCCGGCGCGACCGCCAGTGCCGACCCGGCGGGCGGCCGGCGGCGGAACAGATCACCCCACGCCAGCATACCCACCACCCCCGCACCGATGAAGAGCAGCGCCACCTCGGCCTTGAGAATGACCGTCACGGCGAGACACGCCGCGGCGATGATCCATTGCAGCGTTCCCTCCATGCCGAGCTTCGCCAGCCGGTAGCAGGAGTGCAGGATCAGGGCGATGACCGCCGGGGCCACGCCGTAGAAGATCGCCGTCATCAGCGACAGCCCGCCGAAATGGACATAGAGCGCGCCCAGGGCGGCGACGATCAGGAAATTGGGCAGGATGAAGGACCAGCCGCCGACCCATGCCCCCCAGAATCCGGTCCGGAGATAGGCGATGAAGATGCCGACCTGAATGGCGAGTGGCCCCGGCAGCGTCTGGCAGACGGCGATGGCCTCGCGCATCTGCTCCTTGGTGAGCCAGCCGCGTTCGCCGACCAGCTCGCGTTCCATCTGCCCGACCAGGGCCACCGGGCCGCCGAATCCCAGCAGGCCGAGGCGCAGGAAATAGCGTGCGACCTCCGCAAGACTGCCGGCGTTGCGCACCGGTCCGGCCGATGACGATCCTGGCACATCAAGTTTCATTTGCCTGCTCCTCGGCGTTTCCTGCTGAATGAATCGTAGAGCATGTCAAATACCGACGAGCCCCGTTCGATCCGCTGTTCGTCCGGAGTGTCCGGGGTCGCGATCCCGGTGATCAGCTGGGCGATGCCGGCGGCTTCCTCCCGACCGTACTTGGCGTCCTTGAGATCGATGTCATGAACGATCTCGCCGATCGCGCGAAGCGCCGGATCGCCGGCCAACCCGGCGCGGTCGAGCAGCACCTCGAAGGTGCAGCGGTCACCCTCATGGGTGAACTCGGCTTCGAACATGTCGAAGCGAAGCTCGCCTGGCATGGGCTTGTGCCCTCTCGCCGGCACGAACCGGAACCGAGCCTCCTGGTCGATGAAGCGGCGGATCAGCCACGCGCAGCCGATCCGATCCACGTAAATGCCCTGCCGTGTCACCCAGACGTGCCCTTTCAGATCCGTGGGGCGGACGGGCCGGCGCTCTGGTTCCTTGGGCATTGATTCCTCCTTGAGCCTGTCCTGCAGGCCCGCGAGCAGACCATCGACCGCCTGCCTCCCGTTGGCGCCGAAGAAATCCACGGACACAATCTGAGCCTGGCGTGCCGCGAGGCGCGCAACCTGCACGCGCGCACTCGCCAGAGCCTCGGCGGGGACGGTGCCGGTCAGCTCCGCGGCCAGGGTGCGCAGTTCCTCCGCGATGTCCTGGTAGTCGCCATCGCGCGCCGCGTTGAACATCTCGCGAACTTCGGCGTCGGTCAGCCCGTCGATCAGGCGCGCCTCGCAGACCAGGGCCTCCCCTCCGCCATCCACGATCTCCCGGCGCAGCCAGGCAAAGTCCTCCTGGCTCTGCTCGGTCGCCGGTAGGGCATAGACCGCCCTCTTCACGGCAACTGCGCCCAGAGCCTCCAGGCGACGCCAGATCTTGACGCGGAAATACGCGGGCTTGGCGGGAAGCTGATGCAGCAGCAGCAGCCAGCGCTCTGTAAGGCTTGCCGACCGGGTTTCGAGAGTGCCCATAGGGTTATATGTATCTCATAAGAGCCATGAATGCAACACTTGTATCCAGATATTCGTGGGTGTAGGGTCCGGTCCTGTCCCCACCAAGGAGGGAGCACACATGCCGGTCGAGGTCGCCCCGCTGCCCTTCAAACCCCCTCAGCTGAAGGGGTTGTCGGATCGGCTGCTGGTCAGCCACTACGAGAACAACTATGGCGGCGCAGTCCGACGCCTGAACGCCATCGATCAGCGCCTGACCGCGCTGGACTGGGCGGCCGCATCCGGCTTCGAGCTCAACGGCTTGGCCCGCGAGCGCCTGATCGCCGCCAATTCGATGCTGCTGCATGAGGCGTATTTCGAGGGGCTGGGCGGCGTGGGTGGTCCCGCGGGCGGGATCGCCACGGCGCTCGAGCGGGATTTCGGGTCCGTCGATCGCTGGCGGACCGAGTTCGCGGCTATGGGCAAGGCACTCGCCGGCGGGTCCGGGTGGGTGCTGCTGACGTGGTCGGACCGGCTCGGGCGGCTGACGAACCAGTGGGCGGCTGACCATTGCCATGTGCTCGCCGACGGTGTGCCGGTGCTCGCGCTCGATATGTACGAACACGCCTATCACATCGATTTCGGCGCGAACGCCGCGGCCTATGTCGAGGCGTTCCTGGGCAATCTCAGTTGGGAGCGGATCGAGGGGCGCTACCGCCGCGCGGCCGGACAGAAGAATTCTGAACCCGTCGCACCTGCGGATCGGATCGGCCCTACCGATTTGCGCTTGCTGCTCGATCGCGGTCACCCGATGCTGATCCTCGACGTCTGTGCCGATGAGGATCGTCCGCGGCGCGCCGACGCCATCCCGGGCGCGCGCCTCGGCACGCCCGGCGAGGTTGCGATCTGGATCAAGGACCTGCCGACGGATCGGCCGATCGTCGTCACCTGCACCTATGGCTTCGAAAAGAGTGCAAACGTCGTGGCTGCGCTTCGCAGCCGCGACTGCGACGCCCGCCAACTGGCGGGCGGCATGGCTGCCTGGCACGCCATGGGAGGACCGACCGAACCGCTGGCCGGCACGGCGTGAGCGCCGAGCGACCGGCCTCACCTCCATTCACAGACAACGGCACGCCACGATGAATCAGACCAAAACAATCCACCGGAACCCGATCGTCCGCTGGATTGACGCACGCCTTCCGGTGTTCACGCTGCTGCACAAGGAATACGGTGAGTTCCCGACGCCGAAGAACTTCAGCTACCTTTGGAATTTCGGCGCCCTGGCGACGGTCAGCCTGTTCATCATGATCGTCTCCGGCGTGTTCCTCTCCATGAATTATGA
>JAJZVE010000841.1 GCA_021845835.1 Pseudomonadota bacterium
CGTCCCTCGACCGTGGTGCCGACGCGCGCGGTATCCACCGCTTCCACCAGCCCGGTCGCATAGACCGCCTCGATCGCCTTGCCGTGCCAGGGCTGCACGGTCGCGACCGGCAAGGGCCGCCACAGCGTCCACCACGCCCCGCCGCCCCCCGCAACAGCCAGCGCCAACAGCACCAGTACGAGGCGCAGCAGCCGAGGCAGTCGGCGCGGCGCCACCTCCGGCAGGGCCGGCAGCCGCGAGGGCAGCGGCATGAGTTCGGCGGAGCCCGGCGGCGGTCGCACGGGCGGACTCCCGGGTGCGGCGGTCGCCGGGGTCTTGCTGTCCGATGCGGGTTCGGTCGGGAGGGGCACGTCTCATATCTTCGATCGCTACGTCCGCGATCAACCTCCCGTTTCGCCGGCGACGCAAGGGACAGCCGTCACGCGGGCGGTGACCGGCAACGGCCCCGTACTTCCGCCTCGCGCCGGGCGAGCGCCGGGCTGATCGCGACCGGATAGGGCGGGTACGCCGCCTCCAATGCCCGCAGTCGCGGCGGCAAGGCGGCGATCCGCCCCGCCGTCGCCTGCCGGATGCGGGCGAGCGGCAGCGGGGCGGCGCAGCGCCGTCCCTGCCGCATCACCTCGCGCAGCAGCGCCTCTCCTTCCGGCACAGGCTCCCCGGCCAGCGCGATCACGTCGCCCGCGGCAATGCCCTGCTCGTAACGGCGCCAGACCTGCTTCGGGTCAGGCAGGATACGCTTGCCTGTCGCGAGCTTGGTCCGCCCCTGCCCCGCATAGCGCGTCAGCTTGTAGACAATGTCGAGCGCCGGCGCGTCGGCCGAGACGCTGAGGTCGGTGCCGACGCCAAAAGCGTCGATCGGCGCGCCGGCGGCGAGCAGGGCGGCGACCTGCCGCTCGTCCAACCCGCCGCTGGCGAAGATCCGCAGCCGCTGCAGCCCCGCCGCGTCCAGCATCGCCCGTGCGGCGCGCGACAGCGCCAGCAGGTCGCCGGAATCGAGCCGCACCCCGCCGATGCGGAACTCCGGCCCAAGCGCCCGCGCCATCGCCACCACCTGCGCGACGCCCTCCAGCGTGTCGTAGGTGTCCACCAGCAGCGTCGTGTCCGGGTAGCAGCGGGCGTATGCGCGGAACGCCTCCGCCTCGTCCGGGAACGCCTGCACGAAGCTGTGCGCCATCGTGCCCGCCACCTTCAGCCCCCAGCGCGCCCCGGCGAGCAGGTTGGATGTGGCGGCGACGCCGGCAATGTGGAACGCCCGCGCGCCGGCGACGGCGGCATCCAGCCCCTGCGCGCGCCGGCTGCCGAAATCCACCACCGGCCGCCCCGCCGCCGCCGCGACCACCCGCGCCGCCTTGGAGGCCAGCAGCGTTTGCAGCCCGACCTGGTTCGCCAGCAGCGTTTCCAGCAACTGCGCCTCGGCGATCGGCGCCGTGACTTCCAGGATCGGCTCCTCGGCGAACACCGGCGTACCCTCCGCCATCGCACGCACCGAGCCGGAGAAGCGAAACGCCGCCAGCCAGTCGAGGAATGCGGACGGAAACTCGCCGAGCGCGCGCAGATAAGCCACGCTCTCCGCCCCGAAGTGCAGGCTCTCCAGCAGCTCCAGTACTGTGTCGATGCCGCAGGCCAGCAGATAGTTGCGTTGGTCAGGCAGGCGGCGTACGAACAGGCTGAATACCGCCTCCTCGCGCATCCCGAGGTTCAGATAGGCGCGCGCCATGCGCAGTTCGTAGAGATCGGCGAACAGCGCGACCGCGCCGGCGGGCGTGAAATCCTCAGGCCGGAAGGTCATGGTCGCCTCCCATCCGCAACCGGGAAGCCGCAAGCGCGCCGGCCGCGAGATAGCGGCGGGCGAGCGGCAGCCATTTCTCCGGCGTGCGCGGCGGATGATCCAGCAGATGCGCGACCGCCTGCCGCGCCCGCAGCGCGGCACGGAACGCCGTATAGAACGCAACCAGAGGCGGCGGCACCGGATCGGACAAGCAGGCGGCGCAGCGGGCGATCAGTGCCGGCCCGATCCAGTCGGCGCCCTGCACGGCACATTCCATGCCCAGATAAGCGAGTTCCTCGAACGGATCGAGCAGGCGCAGGCGGCGGCTGAATTCCAGGCAGTCGATCGCGGCCGGCGGGTCGCCAAGGAAAATGTGCTCCGGCCGAAGATCGCCATGCCCCTCGACGATGCACCCACCGCGCAGACGCGCGAACAGCAGGTCCGGGGCCTCGCGCAGCAGCGCATCGACCGGCCCGAGCACGGTCGCGATCTCCGCACCGTTCAGC
Source organism: Pseudomonadota bacterium (assembly GCA_021845835.1). The sequence goes on from JAJZVE010000841.1 coordinate 2,275, forward strand.
CCGAACGCAGCGTCACCGAGCAGCCGCCGGCTTTCCGCCTGCTCCCCGAAAAACCGCGCCAGAAAGTCGCCGGGTGCAAGTGCGACCGGCGGCGCGGCGGCGAAGAATGCGGCAAGCCTGTCGGCCACCGCAGCGACCGCCGCGGGCTTCACCGTGCCGTCGCGGATGGCCGCATCGAGCATCTGCGCGTCCGGCAGGCGCCGCATGCGCACCAGCCAGTCCACCACCACGCCTTCGCCGCCCAGGTGCAAGCATTCCCCTGCGCTGCAGACCAGCGGCAGAAGGCCGAGATAGATGCCGGGTGCGAGGCGGGCATTGAGGCTCACCTCCGCCTCGGCATTGGCCCGCCGCAGCGCCGGCGTCGTCAGATCGAACAGCGGTGTGATCACAGGCTTCTTCAGCTTGTAGGCAAAGCGATCGGTCAGGAACACCCAGGAGAACCGCGTCTCGCGCACATCGACGCGCGCCGGCGCATCGGGATAGGATGCGGCCCGCCGCAGGAACGCAACCTTCTCCGCCAGCGTCACATCCTGCACCCGCCGCTACAATGCCATTTCCGGCTCGGCGTGGTGGTCCGCCTTCTCTTCCGGCAACTCGGTCATGGTCGCCTCGGTCAGCAGCACCACGCTTGCCACCGATACGGCATTCTCCAAAGCCACGCGCACGACCTTGGCCGGATCGACGATGCCCGCCTCCAGCAGATCGACATAGGTCTTGCGCGCGGCGTCGAATCCCCAGGCGCCTTCGCGCTCCAGCATGCGCGCCACCACGACGCCGCCATCGACCGAGGAGTT
>JAJZVE010000842.1 GCA_021845835.1 Pseudomonadota bacterium
CAGTTCGCTTGCATGCACCGCGTGGCCGGCGAACCTGCCCTCGGTGGCCGGCACGTCGTAGCGGTACATCCACGCGGCACCGCCGGCACCGACCTGCGCTTCGGCCACGCGCAGCGTCGGGATCCAGTATTCCTCGGCGGTCAGCATCCGCCAGTGCCGCTCGGCCGGTGAGAGCGTCGGCAGCAGCGTGTCATAGGGCGCCTGCAGGTCCGCGAACGCGCCTGCCGGCAGGTTCGACAGCGCCGCCGGCCCGACCGGGCCGGCCGCCTGCGCCGGGTCGGGAACGAACAGCACGCTTTCGTCGGCGTTGCTGCCGAGCAGCAGCGCGATCCCGGCGGCGCTGCCCGCAGCCACCGCGTCCACCGGGCGACGCGGCAGGAAGACGCCGTCGATCACCGGGCGGAACGGGAAATCGACCGGCGAAGCGGCCAGCACCGCCTGCTCGGCGGCGAGCAGCCGCTCGGCCGGCAGGTCGCGCGGCGCGGCGCCGCAGGCCGCGGCGAACTGGCTGGCGATCTGCGCGCCCTGGTCGGCGTCGAACACGGTCTGGCCGCTGCCGCTCTCGATGATGGCGCGCCGGAACAGCACGCTCGCCGAGGGGGCGGCGAGCAGCGCGCACACGTCCTTGGCGCCGGCCGACTGGCCGGCGACCGTCACCCGCGCCGGGTCGCCGCCGAAGGCGGCGATGTTGTCGCGCACCCAGACCAGCGCCGCCGCCTGGTCACGCAGGCCGTTGCAGCCGCTGCCGGCGTAGGCGTCGCCGAGCACGCCCGACAGATCGAGGAAGCCGAACGCGCCCAGCCGGTAGCCGACGGTGACGCACACCACGCCGTCGCGCGCGAACGTGGTGCCGTCGAGCATCGGGTCGCGCGTGGTGCCGGCGACGTTGCCGCCGCCATGCAGCCAGACCAGCACCGGATGGCCCGCGCCCGCCGCCGGCGCCCAGACGTTGAGAGAGAGGCAGTCCTCGTCGGTCGGCAGACCGGGCAGGCCGGCGAGCGGCGGCTGCACCGCGGCCGGGCCGAAATCGAGCGCCGGGCGCACCCCGCTCCAGGGCGGCAGCGGCGCCGGCGGCCGGAAGCGCAGCGGGCCGACCGGCGGTGCCGCGTAGGGGATGCCGCGAAACACGCGCACGCCGTCCGCCAGGCTGCCGCGCAGCCGCCCGGCGGCAGTGGCGACCTCCGGCCCGGCGTCCGCCGCGGCGCGGGCGGCGCGCAGCAGCGCCGGCGCGGCAAGCGCCGCGAGCAGCGTGCGGCGGGTCAGCGGCGATGGCGACGGCATCATGCTTCCTCCCTTGTTCAACCGGCGCGCGCCCGGTCCCGGCCGGGACGCCCGGCGCGCGCCTGCAGCAACGCGCGCACACGATCGAGCGGCGGGCCGTCGATGCACAAGGGGGCACAGGCATCCGCCTCCCAGCTTTTGCGGCCGAACTGCGGGTGCAGCGCCAGCACCGGCCCGGCGTTCTCGAAAGCCACGCGGTTGCCGGTGTCGAGATACGACTCGGCCGGCAGCGCCTCGGCCAGCAGCACGTCGTGGCGGGCAAGCTCGACGTGCCAGTACTCGACCGTTTCGAAGGAGCGGTCCTGGACCACGGTGCGGCCGTTTTCCAGGTCGCGCGCCGGGATCAGCACGTCGCCGAGGAACACGGCATGGTCGGGCGAGAGCAGCAGGTCGCGCGCCGGCACGCCGGGGGCGACGGCGTCGCGCCGGATGCGGATCGGCCACACCGCTTCCGGCACCGCATGGCGGCGCGGTGCGACGCGGCGGCGCCCGGTCCAGGCGACGCGGACGACGCCGGCGAAGCGCGCCAGCACCGCATCCCCCGGCCGCAGCCGCTCGACCGGGACCGGCCCCGCCGGCGTCATGATCGCGGTGCCGGCGACGAAACAGGGCGCGTTGTTCTGCGCCGTCGCGTTGGTGGCGAACGCGAGGCCCCAGGTATCGGTGATGCCGGTGACGGCGCGCACCGTGACCGAGGTGATGGCGCTGTCGGGCGTCACCACGACGACGGCCTGGGGATCGGTTACGGGCGTGCCGAACGTGGTGATATTGACCGTGGCTTTGCTGCTGTTGACCGCGGCGCCGGTGGCGATGTTGAACGGCGCCTCCGGATCGTAGGTCCAGCCGGTGGTGACCACCGGCGTGTTGCCGTCGGCGGCGGTGAAGCTGAACTGCGCCGTCAGATCGCCGTTGCCGTTGCCGGTGTCCCACAGCAGCAGGCTTTCGCCGACGGGCAACGGTGTGGTCAGGAAACGATAGGCGATCAGGTCGCTGACGACGGTGTCGCCCGCCACGCCACCGCTCGGGCCCGACACGGCCAGGCCCGCGGAGCCGGACGGCGCGCCGAGCGCCAGCAGGGTGGCGTTGGTGAACGCGGCACTGCCGCCGGCCGCCTTGATCTGCGCGGCGAGCGTGCCGTTGGTGACGGTGAGGACGGCCGGGAACGGCGAAATCGTGCCGGTGGCTACGCCCCACCAGGAAACGCCGGCCGCACTTCCCGGCGGCGTGACCACGCCGTTCGTCTCGCTGGAAGCGCCGGATGCGATGGTGGCGACGCTGAGCGGAAGTTCCGACACGAAGATCCGTCTCCCCCTGCTGCCGCCGCGTTAACCATTTTAACTTGCCGCAGCAGGTGCAGGTCGGACAGGGGATATGTCGTCAGGCGATCGTTATTTGTGCGTGATGAGATCGCCGCAGCGCGGCGCATTTGCGCATCACCGACGGCAGCGCCTCGGCGTCCAGTGCGGCAATGGCGCGCAGGAACCCGTCCGCGGCGATCGCCGGCACCTCGGCGGCCAGCAGCGTCAGGCGCAGCTCGAAATGGGTGAAGCCGTGCCGCACCTCGCCCGCCGCGCACCATGCCGCCGGCATCGGCGCATGCGCCGCCCATTCCGGCGCGGTCCAGGGCGCGGCGCGCCAGGGCGTGCCCGGAAGTTCCGTCATCCCGCCCAGCAGCCCGCGCGCCGGCCGGCGGCGCAGCAGCACGCGGCCGTGCGGGTCGGCGAGCCAGAAATGCACGCCGTGGCGCAGCGGGCGCGGCTGCTTCTCGGCCTTGCGCGGCAATG
>JAJZVE010000843.1 GCA_021845835.1 Pseudomonadota bacterium
TGTCTCAAAATGGATCGCAGCGATCTCCTGCTCGCCGACTTCATAGATCGAACAAACGACATGCCGTCGCGGGAAGAAATTCTGGGTTTTGCCAGGCCGATGCCTGAGCACGAGAAATATTTCCTTGACATCCTCGGGGAGTGTTATCCGGAGACGATCGGCCTTTACGGCTGTGATGCGCAATGCGTGCCGCTGCGCGACAATCTGGAAAGTGGCAATATTGACGTGATCGTCATGGACAACATGGTGGAGACCTACGCGCATTCGCTGGTGCTGGATTCCCCGACGGGGCGCCGGTTCGCCTCTGCGCTGCCGTTTCATTTGTGCCAGAACAAGGACGAGATTCTCGCGCGCAACCTCCAGATCACGGCGCCCCTGGACGCGCCCGCCGCGGTGGAAAACTGGAAGCGGATCATCGCATTCTTCCGCGCCGCCGTGCCGCGGGCAGACCTCGTTTTCGCGTGCAGCCCGTACGGCCTCAGCGGCGACGACCTCGACCGCTACCGCCGCAGCCGGGATTTCTATCTGCTGTTCAAGGACGCAGCCGCCGCGCTCGGCGTCAGGCTCATTCCGCCGCTGGATGTGGACCCGCGGTACACGAAGCTGCCGGACGACACGTCCCATTTCGACAATGTCATCTACAAGGCGATGGCCGGGCATATCGTGATGTGCCACCTCGCCGCGCTGCCCGGCATTGCCCAGCCTCACCGGCTGCCCGACCATGTGTTGTGGAAGTGACCATGGACCCTGCGCGCACGACGCCACTTTCGCTCAAAGCGGTCATCGCGGGCGTGCTGGAGATCGACTCCGCGCGGCTTGACGAAAATTCCGGCATCAACGTTACCGAAAACTGGGACAGCCTGAACCAGTGCATGATCATGGCCGCGGTCGAACGTGACTTCGATGCGCGGCTGGCATTCAGGGACATGGAGGACGTCTCGTCCGTCGGTGCGATCCGCACCTTCCTGCTGCGGCAGGGCATCGTGGCAGCGGACTGACGGTGGCGGGCGGCGTGCGATCTTTCATGACGCATCTGTGCCGGCCGTTCGTCGAACGCGCCCGGCTGCGGCCCGACGACATCTTCGCGATCGTGGTGAAGCAGGGCACCGAATCGACGCTGACCAACCGGGCCGTGCTGGCGCATGCGTTGGCCATCGGACGGGATCTGCGGGATCGCGGGGTCGCGGTCGGCGACCTCGTCGCGATCGTGCTGGAACATCGTGACGACCTCTACCCCGCGTTTCTCGGCTGCATGATCCGTGGCCTGGTGCCGGCCTTCCTGCCGCCGCTGACGGTGAAGCAGGATCCGGACATCTTCCGACGGTCAATGGCGACGCTGTTCGCGCGCATCCGTCCCGCCGCGGTGCTGACCTCGGCCAGCAGCCGCGAACACGTCCCGCAGGGAACATACGCCATCCTGGAGGTCGAGGACGTCGGTGCGTCCGTTTGCGATGACGCCGCGGACGTCGCGGGCCGGCTGCTCGACGATCTGGGCGACACTTCGCAGGCGACGGCGTTCCTGCAGCACAGTTCCGGCACCACGGGGCTGAAGAAGGGCGTGATGCTGTCCCACCGCACCGTCATCGAGCATGTCAGGCGCTATGCCGATGCGATCGGCGCGGCGCCGGAGGATGTCGTGGCCAGTTGGCTGCCGCTCTACCACGACATGGGGCTGATCACGAGCTTTCTGCTGCCGGCCGTGGTCGGCTGCACGATCGCCAGCCTCGACGCGCTCGAATGGGTGGTCCGCCCGACCATGCTGCTCGACTGCATGGAGCGCACGCGGGCCGCCTTCACGCATCTGCCGGACTTCGCGTTCCACCACCTGCTGCGCGCGGCGCGCGGCGCGCGGCGCTGGGACCTGACGGCGGTGAAGGCCGTCATCAACTGTTCCGAGCCGTGCCGCGCCGTCACCTTCGAACGGTTCGCCGAGCGCTTCGCCGACATGGGCATCGGACCGGCGAAGCTGCTTGTGTGCTACGCAATGGCCGAGAACGTGTTCGCAGTCTCGCAGACGCCGCCCGAAGCCGTGGCGCGTCACGGCGGCACTGCGGCGACATCTGCATTCCTCTCGTGCGGCCGGGCGCTGCCGGGCGTAGAGATCGCGATCCGGGACCGCGACGGCCGCCCCGCGGCGGCCGGCGTGCCCGGCGAAATCTGCCTCCGTTCGACGACGCTGTTCCAGGGCTACTTCAGGCAGCCGGATGCGACCGCCGCGAGTCTGCGCGACGGCTGGTTCCATACCCGTGATCTCGGCTGCATCGAGACTGGCGAACTGTTCGTGCTCGGCAGGGTGGACGACCTGCTGATCGTCAACGGCAGGAACGTGTTCGCCCATGAGATCGAGGACGTGGTCAACGGCGTTGCGGGCGTCGCGCCAGGACGGGCATTGGCCTGCACCGACTTCAGTCCGCAGGCGGGTGCCGTCCGTCTCCTGATTGTCTGCGAGCCGGCCTCCGACGACGTCGTTCCGGCGACCCTGCAGGCCGGCATCAGGCAGGTCGTACTGGACCATACCGGGATGTTTCCGGGCGCGGTGCATCTGGTCGCGCGCGGCTTCCTGGTGAAATCGAGCAGCGGCAAGATCGCGCGGGCCGAGAGCTTCCGAAAGTTCAGGCTGCACGTCGCGGATCGGCCCGCCTGACGCCGGCTGACCACATTCCTGCCCCGCCGATGTCGTTGCTGCGAAAGCGCGTGTGAGGAAATCGGACCGTTCGACCGCCCCGGCAAGCAACAATTGCAGTCAGCCAAAGTGCCCGAGCAGATCCTCCACCTGCGCCGCCGTGAGTTGCCGCGGCGTCTCGCGGCGCAGCAGCAGGAACAGCTTTGCCGCCTCCTCCAGTTCCTCCGCCGCATGGACGGCATCGGTCAGCGATTGTCCCGAGACCACAGGCCCATGATTTGCCAGCAGCACGGCCCGCGCGCCGTGTGCCGCGGCACGGATCGCGGGTTCCATGGCCGGGTCGCCGGGACGATAGTACGGCACGATCGGCATCGCGCGTCCGATCCGCATGACGAAATACGGCGTCAGCGGCGGGATCGGATTGCCGGCGTCCACGTCC
>JAJZVE010000844.1 GCA_021845835.1 Pseudomonadota bacterium
ATGCGCCGGCCGCAGCCGCTGCGCCGCCGCCGCCGCGTCCTCCGCCGCCGCTGCATCGCCCGCGCCGCGCTGCGCGATGCCGAGCGCGTCCCACGCCTCCGCGTTCGCCGGCGCGCGCGCGCAGCAGCGCAGCAGCAGCGGCCGGGCGCGCGCCGGCTCGCCGGTGAGCACCAGCAGCGCGCCGAGGCCAAGCAGCGCCTCCTCGCGGTTCGGGTTGATCGCCAGCGCCGCCGCGTAGGCGTCGACCGCCGGCACCGGCTCGCTGCCGCGGCGGTAGCTTTCGGCGAGGCGCAGCGGCGGCTCGTCCCAGTCCGGCCATTGCGCCGCCGCCGCGCGCATGCGCCCGCGCCCGTCCTCGCCCAGCCGGTCCTCCGCCAGGGCCAGATTGAGCAGCGTCGGCCCGCTGGCGTCGCCCGCTTCCAGCGCCGCCGCCAGCGCCGCCCGCGCCCCCGCCCAGTCGCCGGCGGCGAGGCAGACGACGCCGCGCGCCGCGCTCATGCCGCCGCCCGTTCGAACACGGCGAACAGGCCGGGCACCGGCGCCCCGTCCTCGTCGCGGATGGTCTCCTCGCGCAGACACGCCACCGACAGACCCGCCGCCGCAGCGGCGGCAAGGTGCGCGCGCGTGTGCCGATAGCGGCCGAGCGGGCCAAGCTGCCAGCCGGCCGCCCCCTCCGCCAGCCGCTCGACCGAGCAGACGAACCGCCCGCCCGGCGCCAGCACGGCGGCGACCGCAGGCAGCAGGCCGGCGAGGTCGCCGAAATAGGGCAGCACGTCGGACGCCAGCACCAGCGGGAAGCGCCTGGTCTCGCGCGCCAGATAGTCCGGCAGGTCGGCCTCGTGCAGTTCGGCATAAAGCTGGCGCTGCGCCGCCGCCTGCAGCATGCGCGGCGACAGATCGACGCCGACCCAGGGGCCGGGCAGCAGATCGGACAGCGCCAGCGCCATCAGCCCGGTGCCGCAGCCGAGATCGAGCACCGGCCCCGCCGGCGCCGCATCCGCCAGCGCGGCCCGGGCGAGGCCGGGTACGCGATAGCCGAGGCCGATCAGATGCGCGTCGAACCGCGTCGCGTAGCCGTCGAACACGGCGCGCACGTACTCCGCCGGCGCGCGGCCGGTGTCGGCCACCAGCCCGGCGGCGGCGACCAGGTGACGGACATAGGCATCCTCCGGTGCCAGATGCAGCGCCGCCTCGTAGGCCCGCGCCGCCTGCGCATGCCGCCCCAGGCTGGACAGCGCGTGGCCGAGCAGGCCGAGCACGCAGGCATCGGCGCAGCCGTCGCGCCGCGCCGCCTCGGCCAGCCGCACCGCCTCGGCGAAGGCGCCCAGCCGCGCCTGCAACAGCACCGCGGCGGTGCGCAGCCCGACATCGCCGGGTGCCCGCGCCACCCCCTCGGCCAGCGTCGCCGCCGCCGCATCCGGCGCATGGCAGAGTTCCTGCGCACGGGCCAGCGCCAGCCGCGCGGACACGTCGTTTGGCTGGCCGGCAACGGCCTCGGCAAGACAGGGCAGCGCGTCCTGCGGCCGTTGCAGTTCCACCAGCAGCGCGCCGAGCAACGCCTGTGCCCGCGGCGCGCGCGGTGCCGCCACCACCGCGTCGGCCGCGTCGAGCGTCGCGCCGATCAGGTCGCCCGCCTCCGCCCGCGCGCCGGACCGGCACAGCAGCAGATCGAGGCAAGCCGGCTCGGCCGCGATCGCACGGTCCAGGATCGCCAGCGCCCCGGCACGGTCGCCCTCGCGCAGCAGCAGCCGCGCCTCCAGCTCCCACAGCTCCGCGGACGGCGCGGCGATGCAAGCGACGGCGCTGAGCAGCGGGCGCGCCGCCGCCAGTTGGCCCTGTTGCATCAGGCCGCGCACGCGCCGCACCAGCGCGGGCACGTCGGGCAACGGCGTCGTTTCGGTCATGGCGAGCCCTTTCCGGACCGGGGGCGGATCAGGCGACGAGGCCGGCGGCCTGCACCGCGAGACTGTCGAGACTGGGCGCGGTGCTGCCGCTCTGCTGCTGCATCGCAATCAGGTACTGGTCGGTGATGCCCTGCACGTAGGTCGGGTCCTGCAGCCGCGATATGTCGAGCTGCGCGGTGATCGCCTGCTGCTGCGCCGCCGGGTCCTGGAAGACGATCTGCTGCGGAATCCCGAGCGCCGTGGTGACGACGTTGAAGAACGACGGATTGCCGAGGATCTGCGACGCCGAGGTGATGGTCGATGCCTGCGACATGAAATCGAGCGCGTTCGACAGGCCCGGCGTAATCGCGTCGAGCGACTGGTACCAGGTCTGCTGCGCGTAGGCCTTGGTGATGTCGGCCAGCACGCTCGGGGTCTGGATCACCGAAAGACCCTGGGTGGCGAAGTTGTAGGTCTGGTTCACGGTGAGCCAGCGCGTGTCGGACAACTGGTTGACCAGCGCCGTGGGATCGGAGGAGTTGGACAGCAGCGCCTGCGTCGCCAGTGCGGAAAAGCCGATCTGGTCGCTCATGCCGCTCGCCGTCAGCAGCACCTTCTGCACCGTCGGGTTGGCGAGCAGTTGGGCGGGCGAGGTCGCGGTGCTGACCGCAGTCTCGAACGCCGCGATGTCGCGCGCGACCGCCGGCTGTTGCTCTGTCTGCGTGATTTCCTGCGTCTGCGTCGCCTGCGCGATCTGCAGCGCCTGCACCGGGTCGGTGCCGCTGCCGCCGCCGCTGCCGTAGATCGCGCTCAGGATCGGGTTTACGGCCGTGCTCGCGCTGCCGAACAGCGCAAGGTCGGTGGCGGTGAAGCTCATGGCCGCGCGCCTCCCGCCAGCCCGGCGGCGATATTTTCGTTCACCGCAATCAGGAACCCGAAATCGGGCGCTGCGGCGCGGAGTTCCCGCTGCACCGCCAGCCCCACCGAGACGATCGCGGCACGCAACGGCGGCGGCAATGCGTTCTGCGGATCGCGCACCAGATCGATCACCGCGCTCCACAGCCGTTCATTGTCGGCGAGCGCACGCAGGCGCGCCCGCGCGTCGCCGTCGCTCGCCTGTCGCAGCACCGCGTTGGCGTGGCGAAACACCTCCGCTTCCTGCGCGCGCGGATCGCGG
>JAJZVE010000845.1 GCA_021845835.1 Pseudomonadota bacterium
CACGGTCGCCGCGGCGGTTGATGGCAAGCGGCTCGGTCAGGATCGCGCCGACCGTCTTGCGCGGGTTGAGCGAGCCGTACGGGTTCTGGAACACCATCTGCACGGACAGCCGCATCCGTCGCCGCGCCGCCGCGTCGGCGCCGGCGGTGGGGGCGCCATCCAGCAGCAACTCGCCCTCGCTCGGCGGCTCCATCAGCGTCGCCATGCGCGCCAGCGTGGACTTGCCGGAGCCTGATTCCCCGACCACCGCCAGCGTGCGGCCGGGATGCAGCGCGAACGACACGCCATCCACCGCGCGCACCACGCCGCGCCGGCCGAACAGCCCGCCGCCGGCCGGATAATGGCGCCGGAGATCGCGCGCCTGCATCAGCGCCGTCATGCCGGCACCCGCTCCGTTCCCGGATGGTTGTTGGTGGGACGCCCGGCGTCGTCGAGCGGATAGTGGCAGCGCGCGCGCCGTCCCGGCGGGCCGGCGAGTCGCGGCACCTCGGCGACGCAGCGCGGGGTGGCGAAGCGGCAGCGCGGGTTGAACAGGCAGCCGCCGGGGCGGTCGGCGATGCCGGGCACGACGCCGGGAATCGTCGGCAGGCGGAGGCGGCCGATGGCGCGTTCCGGCAGCGCCTCCAGCAACGCGGCGGTGTAGGGATGGCGCGGCGCGGCGAACAGCGCGTCGGTCGGCGCCTCCTCCACCATCTGGCCGGCATACATCACCTGCACGCGCTGCGCGGTTTCCGCGACCACGCCCATGTCGTGCGTGATCAGCACCAGCGCCATGCCGCGCGCCGTCTGCAGGCCGAGCAGCAGATCGAGGATCTGCTTCTGGATGGTCACGTCCAGCGCCGTGGTCGGCTCGTCGGCGATCAGCAGGCGCGGGTTGCAGGCGATCGCCATCGCGATCATCACGCGCTGGTTCATCCCGCCCGACATCTGGTGCGGAAAGGCGCGCAGCCGCGATTCCGGCGCGGGAATGCCGACCTGGCCGAGCAGCTCGATCACGCGCGCCCGCGCCTCGCGCCGCGGCACCGCGTGATGCGCGCGCAGCGCCTCGCCGATCTGCCAGCCGACCGGGTAGCAGGGATTGAGCGAGGACATCGGCTCCTGGAAGATCATCGCCATGTCCTTGCCGACCAGCCGCCGCCGCTGGCGCGGCGTGATCGCCAGCAGGTCGGCGCCGGCGAAGCGCATGGCGTCGGCGCGCACCTCGCCGGGCTTCTGGATCAGCCCCATCGCGGCGAGCATGGACACACTCTTGCCCGAGCCCGATTCGCCGACGATGCACAGCACCTCGCCGGGTTCCAGCACGAGATCGACGCCGTCCACGGCGCGGAACGTGCCGCGCGCGGTCGGGAAGGCAACCGAGAGGTTGCGGACCTCCAGCAGCGCGCTCATCGCTTCAACCGCGGATCGAGCGCGTCGCGCAACCCGTCGCCGAGCAGGTTGAACGCCAGCACGGTCATCAGGATGGCGATGCCGGGAAAGGTCAGCACCCACCACGCGCGCTGATAGAATTCCAGCGCGCCGGCCAGCATCGTGCCCCATTCCGGCGTCGGCGGCTGCGCGCCGAGGCCGAGGAAGCCGAGCGCGGCGGCATCCAGGATGGCGGAGGAGAAACCCAGCGTCGCCTGCACGATCAGCGGCGCGGTGCAGTTCGGCAGCACCGTGTCGAACATCAGCCGCAACGTGCCGGCGCCGGCCGAGCGCGTGGCGGTGACGTAGTCGCGCGCCAGCTCGCCGAGCGCCGAGGCGCGCGAGAGGCGCGTGTAGTTGGGCAGCGTGACGATGGCGACCGCGATCATGGCGTTGAACAGCGAGGGACCCAGGATCGCGACGATGACGATGGCCAGCAGCAGCGACGGGAACACCAGCAGGATGTCCATGAACCGCATGATCGCCACATCGACCATGCCGCCCGCGAACGCCGCCGTCAGCCCCAGCACGGTGCCGAGCGACAGCGACAGCGCCACCACCGACAGGCCGATCAGCAGCGACAGCCGTGCGCCGTAGATCAGGCGCGAAAGGATGTCGCGCCCCACGTCGTCGGTGCCGAACACGAAGCGCCAGGTGCCGCCATGCTGCCAGACCGGCGGGGTGAGGAAGTTCTGCCGGTACTGTGCAATCGGCGAATGCGGCGCCACCAGATCGGCGAACACCGCGACCAGCACCAGCAGCAGCATCACCGCGAGCCCGACCACCGCGCCGCGATTTTCCGCGAACGCCCGCCAGAACAGGCGCAGGCTGCCCGGCTCGGCGCGGTGCGGCTGCAGGGCGACGACCGCCGCCTCGACCTCGGTGCCCGACATCAGCGGCGAATCCTGGGATTGAGGAACCCGTAGGCGAGATCGACGCCGAGATTGACCAGCATCACCAGCGTCGCCACCAGCAGCGTGCCGCCCTGCAGCACCGGATAGTCGCGGCGCTGGATGCTCTCGATCAGCCAGTGTCCCACGCCGGGCCAGGAGAAGATCGTCTCGGTCAGGATCGCGCCGCCCAGCAGCGTGCCGACCTGCAGCCCGATCACGGTCACCACCGGGATCAGCGCATTGCGCAGCGCATGCACGATGATCACGCGCATCCCGCCCAGACCCTTGGCGCGCGCGGTGCGGATATAGTCCTCGCCCAGCACCTCCAGCATGGCGGAGCGCGTCATGCGCGCGATGGTGGCGAGCGGAATGGTGCCGAGCACGATGGTCGGCAGGATCAGGTGCGACACGGCCGACCACACCGCGCCCTTGTCGTCGGAGAACCACGCGTCGATCAGCATGAAACCCGACCAGGGCACGACGTAGAACTGATCGCTGATCCGCCCGGACACCGGCGTCCAGCCCAGCGCCACCGAAAAGACCAGGATCATCATCAGCCCCCACCAGAAGATCGGCATGGAGGCGCCGGTGACGGAGAGGCCCATCAGCCCGTAGTCGAAGGCCGAGCCGCGCCGCACGGCCGCGATGATGCCGAGCGGCAGGCCGACCGCGATCGCGAACAGGATGGCGCAGACCGAGAGCTCGACCGTCGCCGGGAACAGCGTGGTGAACTCGCTCCACACCGAATCATGCGTGA
>JAJZVE010000846.1 GCA_021845835.1 Pseudomonadota bacterium
CGGTGCGCCCTGCCACGGCGATTCGCGACCCGCCTGGCCGTGGCAATGGCCCCTCCCGGGCGGGCGGCATCAGCCGCCAAGCGTCGTCGCCGCCTGCGCCACCGCCGCGATCGCGGGGGCCACCGTGACCAGCGCGCCTTTCTGCCACTGCGCCAGATAGGGCGGGGCGCGCAGGTTCTGGCCGTGCTCGTCGAATTTCACGCCCGATCCGCCGACGCCGGCGCCCGGCGGCAGGTCGGTGGCGAGCACCGCGGCACGCACCCGGTCGCGGTCGAGCGACCCGGCGTGCTCGATCGCGTCGAAGAACACGCGGGCGCCGGCGAAACAGGCGAGCGAATGGCCGGAGCGCGGCGCCGCGCCGTATTTGCGCTGATACGCTGCCGCCACCTGCGCCGCCCCCGGTGCCACCACGTCGGAAATGCGATAGGGCGCAAAGCCGACGCTCATCACGCCCTCGAACGCGGCACCCAGGGCCTGTGCCGTGTCGGCCAGTGCGTAGCCGCCGCCGGTGCCGATCACCATCCGCGGGCGCCAGCCGGCCTGCTGCATCGCCCGGTGGAGCAACGGGACGTCGTTCATCAGACCCGAATGCAGCACCAGCTCGACGCCGCCGCCGCGCAGGCGCTGCACGATCGGCGCGAGATCGAGCGTGGCCGCGGCATAGGCGATGCGCTCGACCTGCACGAACCCGCGTTCGGCGGCGCGCGTCTGCTCGGCGGCGCCGATGCTGGTGCCCCCTGGCCCGTCCTGGTGCAGGATCGCCAGCCGCACCTGCGGCGGCGCGATCTGCCAGCGCGGCGCCAGCAGGTCGGCCGCGGTATCGACGGCCATCACGCCGCAGGCGTGGCCCGGCACGCTGCTGCGGAACAGCAGGCGGAAGCCGCGTTCCGTGATCGCATCGGCCAGCGCGTCCAGCTCGAAATACGGCACGCCCGCGAGTTCCGCGGCGGCCGAGGCGGCGAGGCAGACCGTGGACGCATAGGTGCCGAAGATCGCGCCGACCCGCGCCGCGCCGATCAGCCGCTTCGCCTCCGCGGTGCCGGCCGTGCCGTCGCCGGCGTCGCCGCGCAGCAGCGCGATCCTGCGGCCGAGCAGCCCGCCGGCAGCGTTGCGCTCGTCGGCGGCCAGGTCGAGGCCACGGAAGCTCTCGTCGCCGAGCAGCGCCAGCGGGCCGGAGAACGGGAACAGCGCGCCGAGCGGCAGCGTGTCGGCGACGGCCGGCGCGGTTGCGGCGGCGCGGGCGCGGCCGCCGGCAACGCCGGCCAGGCCGGCGCCGAGCAGGCTGCGGCGGCGGATGGTCGGCACGCGCTCTCCTCGCGGTCTGTACGCTTTCTCAATGAGCATCGGCCGCGGGCGGCGGCTGCGCAACCCGCTTTGTGGTGACGGCTTGACGCGCGGCCGGCGCGGCGAAAGCCTGCAGGCGAGCGAGCCAGGCCAGGAGCGACGACGATGAGCATCCCCCAGACCATGACGCAGATCGTGACGGACGGTGCCGGCGGGCCGGAGGTGATGCGCCCCGCGCAAGGGCCAACGCCGCAGCCGCAGCCGGACGAGGTGCTGATCCGCGTGCAGGCGGCGGGCGTCAACCGGCCGGACGTGGCGCAGCGCCGCGGCGTCTATCCGCCGCCGCCGAACGCCAGCCCGATCCTGGGGCTGGAGGTGGCGGGCGAGGTGGTCGCGGTCGGCGCCGCCGTGCGCGCGCTGCACACCGGCGACCGCGTCTGCGCGCTCGCCAACGGCGGCGGCTATGCGGAGTACTGCGTGGCGCCGGAGGCGCAGTGCCTGCCCTGGCCGGAGGGCTACGACGCGATCCGCGCCGCGGCGCTGCCGGAGACGTATTTCACCGTCTGGGCCAACGTGTTCATGCTCGGGCGCCTGGCGCGCGGCGAGACGCTGCTGGTGCACGGCGGCAGTTCCGGCATCGGCGTGACCGCGATCCAGCTCGCCGATGCGTTCGGCGCCACCGTGTACGCGACCGTCGGCAATGCCGCGAAGGCAGAGGCGTGCCGCAGGCTGGGCGCGGCGGCGGCGATCAACTACCGCGAGAGCGACTTCCTCGACGAGATCAGGCGGCTGACCGAGGGGCGCGGTGTCGATGTGGTGCTGGATATGGTCGGCGCGCCGTATTTCCCGCGCAACCTGCGCGCGCTGGCGATCGACGGGCGGCTGGTGCAGATCGCCTTCCTGCAGGGATCGAAGCTCGCCGAGGGCTTCGACCTCACGCCGATCATGGTGCGGCGGCTCACCGTCACCGGATCGACCATGCGGCCGCGCAGCACGGCGCAGAAGGGCGCCATCGCGGCGGCGCTGCGCGAGCAGGTGTGGCCGGTGCTGGCGCACGGACGCTGCGGGCCGGTGATCCACGCGGTCTTTCCGCTCGCCGAGGTGGCGGCGGCGCACGCGCTGATGGAGAGCAGCGCGCATATCGGCAAGATCATGCTGCGCGTCGCCGACTGAGCGCGCGGCGGTGATTCTGCACGCGACGGCGCGCGGCGAGGGGGCGCCGGTCGCCCTGCTGCACGGCCTCTATGGCCAGTCGGGCAATTTTGCCACTGTGCAGCGGCGGCTGGCGGCCGGCGGACGGCGCGTGCTGGCGCTCGACCTGCGCAATCACGGCGCCAGTCCGCACGCGCCGGCGATGGGCTATCCCGACATGGCGGAGGACGTGCTGGAGACGCTGCGCGCGGCGGGGGTGCTGCCGTGCGCGCTGATCGGGCATTCGATGGGCGGCAAGGTGGCGATGTGGGCGGCGCTGGCCGCGCCCGCCGCGGTCGCGCGGCTGCTGGTGGCCGACATCGCGCCGGTCGCCTACGCGCATGCCACGGAGCATGGCGATTACCTCGCGGCGCTGGCGGCGCTCGATCTGCGGCCGGGGCTGACGCGGGCGGCGGCGGATGCGGCGCTGGCGGCGCGCGTGCCGGACGCGAAGGTGCGCGGCTTCCTGCTGCAGAATTTCGTGCCCGGCGACCCGCCGCGCTGGCGCATCGACCTGGCGGCCATCGCCGCGGCGCTGCCGCAACTGGTCGGCTGGCCGGAGGACGTGGCGGGGCGCTA
>JAJZVE010000847.1 GCA_021845835.1 Pseudomonadota bacterium
CACCCGTCTATGACCATTCCTACGGCCGGCAGAACTGGTTCGCCGCTTCCCGCGCCGAGCATCTGGCGGTGCGCGCGGCGGTCGGCCTGTTCGACCAGTCGAGCTTCGCGAAATTCCTGGTGCAGGGGCGCGACGCGCTCGCGGTGCTGAACCGCATCGGCACCGCCGAGCACGATGTCCCGCCCGGCCGCGTCGTCTATACCCAGTGGCTGAACGCGCGCGGCGGCATCGAGGCGGACCTGACGGTCACGCGCATCGGTCCGCGGGAATTCCTCGTCGTCACCGCCGCCGCCACGCAGCGCCGCGACCGCATCCATCTGCAGCGCGCGGCGGCGGACGCCGCGTGCGTCGTCACCGACGTGACGTCCGCCTATGCCGTGCTCGGCGTGATGGGGCCGCGGTCGCGCGCGCTGCTGTCGTGCCTGACGCCGGCCGATTTGTCCGACGCCGCGTTCCCGTTCCGCGACAGCCGCGAGATCGATTTCGGCCAGGCCCGCGTGCGCGCCACCCGCATCACCTATGTCGGCGAACTGGGCTGGGAACTCTACATCCCCACCGAATTCGCCGCCGATGTGTTCGACCGCATCATGGATGCGGGGGCCGAGTTCGGCCTGCGGCTCGCCGGCTATCACGCGATGAACGCGCTGCGGCTGGAAAAGGCGTATCGCCACTGGGGCCACGACATCGACAGCGACACCACGCTGCTGGAAGCCGGCCTCGGCTTCACCGCCGCCTGGGATAAGCCCGGCGGCTTCGTCGGGCGCGAGGCGTTGCTGGCGCAGCGCGCGGCCGGCGTGCAGCGCCGCGTGCTGCAGTTCCTGCTGGCCGATCCGGACGCGGTGCTGTTCCACGACGAGCCGATCTGGCGCGACGGGCAGCGCGTCGGCCGCGTCACCTCGGCGATGCACGGCCATACGCTCGGCGCGGCGGTGGCACTCGGCACCGTCGCCGCAACCTCCGCCGAGGGACGCTGGGACATCGAGATCGCCGGGCGGCGCGTGCCGGCCACCGCCTCGCTCGCGCCGCTCTACGACCCGCGCAACAGCCGCATCCGCGGCTGAGCGCCGGTCAGGCGATCTCCGCCCACACCGCGTAGCCGACTGACCGGCCGGAGGCGTGGCGGATCGCCCCCGGTACGACGCGGCAGGCGGCGGCGGGCACGCCCCAGGACCGCGCGGCGGCAGAAACTGCCTCCGCCTGCGCGCGGCGGCAGGCATCGCGCAGCATCGCCGGTGCCGACAGCGCGCGGGCCGGCACCAGCACCGGCGCCGCCTGCCCGCGCAGGCGCCCCGAGAGGTCCAGATGCGCGAGCCGGATGTCGGCGCCGTCCTCCGGCCGCAGCACCACCCAGGCCACCAGCGATCCCACCAGCGGCTCCGGCGCCGGCAGCGTTGCCGCCTGCCCGCGCCGGGGCAGGCCCGTGGCAAGCGTGCCCAGCGCGACCGCCCCGGCCTGCAGCAGCGCGCGGCGGTCGAGCGGCAGCGACGGCGTCATTTCTGCTGCACCGGCTGCATCTTCGCCGGCTTGCCGATCCCGGTCTGCGTCTGCTGGCCGGGCATCGGCGTCGTGCCGAGCTTCATCTCGTTGCTGCCGGCCTTGCCCATGTGCTGCTGCTGCTCGTTCTTCAGCGGGTCGGCGACGTATTTGAACGCCGGCTCGCTGTTCCACGGGCCGCGCTGGTCGGCATCCTGGCCGTTCGACAGGTTGAAATAGAGATTCACCGTCTCGTCGGGCTTCAGCTTGCCGAATTCCGGCGTGTCCAGCGCGTTGATCGAGCGCAGCGCCTCCATGAACATGTGCGTATGCGCGATCTCGCGCGTGCCCAGGTGGCGCAGCGCGTTGCGCGTGCCCTCGTCCGGCGCCATCATCACCAGTTGCTCGTAGGTGTTCAGCGCGCCGGCCTCGGCGGCCAGATTGGCTCGCAGGTCGCGCGCCAGATGGCCGCCCTCGTTGACGTAGCGCGCATCCCAGGACAGGCCCTTGGAATCGACCAGGTGCGGGCCGTAGCCGCGGATGGAAAACAGCGTGCTGCGATAGGCGCGGTCCTGCAGGTCCTGGCTGGCGGCGCGCGTATGCTGCTCGATCAGCATCGCGACGATCTCCAGATGGCCCAGCTCCTCGGTGCCGATGTCCTGCAGCATGTCGCGGATGCCGGGATTCTCGACATGGAAGGACTGCGTCCAGTAGGTCAGCGCCGCGGTCAGCTCGCCGGTCGCGCCGCCGTACTGTTCCAGCAGTTTCTCGGCGAACACCGGATCGGGCTTCTCCACCCGGACCTCGTGCAGCAGCAGCGGCTTGTGGATGAACATGGCGGCGCTCTCCGTCGCGGTGAGAGCCGCGCGGCGGCGCGGCCCGCGCACGCAACCGGCGCGGCCCGTCGTCAGTTCCGTTCACGTCAGCGCGCCCGTGGTGGCCGATGAGTCGGCCGATGCGCCGGCCATCTTGTCCCGTTCCGACATCGTCGGGGTCGGGGAATCGGCTGGGCAGGGCAGGGCGGGCGGGGCACAATGCCGGCAAGGAGGACCTTGCCCGTGGCCGCGACCGACCCCCTGCTGCAACCCTACACGCTGAAGCATCTCACGCTGCGCAACCGCGTGATGAGCACCAGCCACGAGCCGTCCTATTCCGAGGACGGCATGCCGAAGGACCGCTATCGGCTCTACCATGTCGAGAAGGCCAGGGGCGGCGCGGCGCTGACCATGACCGCCGGGTCCGCCATCGTCTCCCGCGACAGCCCGGCGGCGTTCGGCAATCTGCTCGCCTGGCGCGACGACATCGTGCCCTGGCTGCAGCGCCTGTCCGACGAATGCCACGACCTCGGCACGGCGGTGATGATCCAGATCACCCATCTCGGCCGCCGCACCTCGGCGACCAAGGCCGACTGGCTGCCGGTGGTCTCGCCCTCGCCGGTCCGCGAACCCGCGCACCGCGCCTTTCCGAAAACCATCGAGGACTGGGATATCGAGCGCATCGTCGCCGACTACGCCGCCGCCGCGCAGCGCATGCAGGCGGCCGGGCTGGACGGGCTGGAGATCGAGGCGTACGGCC
>JAJZVE010000848.1 GCA_021845835.1 Pseudomonadota bacterium
GACCAGCCCCGCCTCGATGATGCCCAACGCGAACAGCGTCGCGCCGAGATTGCCGATATGCGGGCGCAGCGCGGTCGCGAAATCGGCGCCGCTGGCGAAGTTCGATACGTCCACATGTGCCGCGTATAACGGCGCCGCCGCGACGACGGTCGCGATCGCCGCCACCGCCGCCACCACCGCGCCGATCGCCGTGTCCGTGCGGCCCTGCGCGATGTCGGCGCGCGTCAGCCCCTTGTCCACGACGGCGCTCTGCTGGAAGAAGATCATCCACGGCGTCACCGTGGCGCCGATATTCGCCAGGACCAGCGTCACGAAGGACCGCGTGAACCCGCCCGGCAGCGGCGACCATGTGCCGAGCGCGTGCAGCAGCGCGCCCCCGTCCGGATGCGCCAGCAGCGCGGCGGGGATGAACAGCAGATTGAACGCGGCCAGCGCCAGCAGGGACCGCTCCCAGGTCGCATAGCGCCCGAAGGCGAGCGAGGTGAACACCAGCGCCACGCCCAGCAGCACGGAGAGCCACGCCGGCAGCCCGAAATACAGGCCACCCGCCTGGATCGCAATGAACTCCGTCACCTGCGTCAGCACGTTGCCGACCACGAGGTCGGCCATGGCGAAATAGCCCCAGAACGGCCCGAAGCGCTGGAAGATCAGTTCGGAATGGCCGCGATGCGTGGCGGCGCCGAGCCGCACCGTCATTTCCTGCACCACGTAGGCCATCAGGAAGGTCAGCAGGATGAACGGGACGAAGAACCCGACGCCATAGGTCGCGCCCGTCGTGGCGTAGGAAACCATGCTCGGCCCGTCGTTCTCGCCCAGCATGACCAGCACGCCCGGCCCGGCCAGCAGCCACAGCAGCCGCAGCCAGCTTCGGGAGGCGCGCAACTGCCGGATACGTTGCCGATCCTCGGCCCGCAGCACGTCCTCGCGGGTCAGAGGCGCCACGGCGGCGGTCGGCAGGGCCGGTTGCAGCATGTCCTCGCTCAAGACGCCTCCCTGGTCAGGCGTGTTCTCAGCACCCGAAAATGTAGCCACGGCTATATCCCGATCAAGGGGCATTTCTGTGATGCAGGAGATAACTCCGCAGGCGGCGGGGGGTGTTGGCGCGCACGCCGATGTTCCTGCTAGAACCCGCCTGCCACGAAGGAGGAGATCGCGGCGTGAATCGAGCCTCGGCCGCCGCCCGGCCACCCGGCCCGGTGGAAATGCCGGAGGAGCCGACCCAGGCGCGACGTTTCGGCAAGGCGCGCACGGCGCAGTCCGCTGCTTTGCTGGAGGACTATGTCGAGCTGATCGCCGACCTGCTGGCGGCGCATGGCGAGGCGCGGGCGACCGAGGTCGCCAAGCGGCTCGGCGTGACCCATCCGACCGCGGTGAAAAGCATCGCCCGCCTGAAGCGCGAGGGGCTGGTCACCTCACGCCCCTATCGCGGCATCTTCCTCACCGAGGCCGGCCGCGCCCTGGCCGAGCGCGTGCGGGCCCGCCACCGGCTGATGGTGGCGCTGCTGATGGCCGTCGGCGTGCCGCAGGAAGCGGCGGAGGCGGATGCCGAGGGCATGGAACACCACGCCTCGGACGCGACGCTCGATGCCTTCGCCCGCTTCCTGGAGCGGCGGGAGGATCAGCCCGCCCGCAGCAGCCGGGCGGCCGCCGGCGCGAAGTAGGTCAGCACGCCGGACGCGCCGGCACGCTTGAACGCCAGCAGGCTCTCCATCATCGCCTTGTCGTGGTCGAGCCAGCCGTTCTGCACGGCCGCCATGATCATCGCGTATTCGCCCGACACCTGATAGGCGAAGGTCGGCACGCCGAAGCGTTCGTGCACGCGGCGGATGATGTCGAGATAGGGCAGGCCCGGCTTGACCATCACCATGTCCGCGCCTTCCTCCAGGTCCATCGCCACTTCGCGCAGCGCCTCGTCGGAGTTGGCGGGGTCCATCTGGTAGGTGCGCTTGTCGCCCTTCAGCGCGCCGCCCGACCCGACCGCATCGCGGAACGGGCCGTAGAAGGCCGAGGCGTATTTGGCGGCGTAGGACATGATGCGGGTGTGGATCCGTCCGGCGCCGTCGAGCGCCGCGCGGATCGCGCCGACCCGCCCGTCCATCATGTCGGAGGGGGCGATCACGTCCACCCCGGCCTGCGCCTGGTTCACCGCCTGGCGCGTCAGCACCGCCAGCGTCTCGTCGTTGGCGACATAGCCGTGGCGGATCACGCCGTCATGGCCGTGGTCGGTGTAGGGGTCCAGCGCCACGTCGCCCACCAGCCCGGTGTGCGGGAACTCCCGCTTCAGCAGCCTTGCGGCGGAGCAGATCAGGTTGTCCGGGTTGCCGGATTCGCTGCCCTCGGCGTCCTTCTTGTGCGCGGGCGTGGCCGGGAACAGGGCGATGGCGGGAATGCCAAGCTCCACCGCCGGCGCGACATGGGCGGCGAGCCGGTCGAGCGTGACGCGCTGCACGCCGGGCATGGAGGCCACGTCCTCGGTGCGGTCGCGTCCCTCGATCACGAAGATCGGCCAGATCAGGTCATCGACCGACAGCCGGTGCTCGGCCACCAGCCGGCGGGTCCAGGCATCGTAGCGGTTGCGGCGGGGGCGGGAGACCGGAAAGCGGCCGTGCGACATGGGCAGGCTCCGAGGCAGATCTGGCGATGGCTTAGTCCCGTGCCGCAGGACTGCCAAGACGTTGCAGCCCGGCCCCGCCATTTCCGCCCCGCCGCCGCCCGTGTTACAGCACCCGACCGCTTCGCCGCCCAGGGATGTTTCCGCCATGACCGAGCCGCCCGCCGCCAGCCTCGCCCGTTTCTTCTCGGCCCCGCTGGCCGAAACCGACCCCGACCTCGCCGCCGCGATCGGCCGGGAACTCGTGCGCCAGCAGGACGGCATCGAGCTGATCGCCAGCGAGAACATCGTCTCCGCCGCCGTGCTGGAGGCCCAGGGGTCGGTGCTAACCAACAAGTATGCCGAGGGCTACCCGGGCCGGCGCTACTACGGCGGCTGCGTCGAGGTGGACGTGGCCGAACAGCTGGCCATCGACCGGGCGAAGAAGCTGTTCGAC
>JAJZVE010000849.1 GCA_021845835.1 Pseudomonadota bacterium
AGGAACGGATTGCAGGCACGTTCGTCGCCAAGCCGGCTCGGCACCGTCGGCTGGCCGGCGGTGCGGCGGGCGCGGACCTGGGTGGCATAGGCCTGCAGCGCCGCGTTGTCCGGGTCGGCAGCGAGCGCGAAACGGGCGTTGCTTTCGGTGTATTCGTGGCCGCAGCACACCAGCGTCGCGTCCGGCAAAGCCGCGAACTTGCGCAGGCTTGCGAACATGTCCGCCGCCGTGCCCTCGAACAGCCGGCCGCAGCCGAGGCTGAACAGGGTGTCGCCGCAGAACAGTAAGGGCGGGTCGGCGAACACATAGGCGATGTGGCCGCGCGTGTGCCCCGGCGTCGCCAGCACCTGCGCCGCCGCGGCGCCGAGCGTCACCGTGTCGCCCTCCGCGACCGCCACATCGAGCGGGGGCAGCCGCGCCGCGTCGGCCCGCGCGCCGACGATCTTCGCACCGTAGCGGTCGCGCAGCGCCGCCGCGCCGGCGATGTGGTCGGCGTGGTGGTGGGTGAGCAGGATCAGGTCGAGCCGCCCGCCGGCCGCCTCGATCGCGGCCGCGATCGGCGCCACATCCGCCGGATCGACGATGGCGACGGCGCCGGTCGCCGTGTCGCGCAGTTGCCAGGCGTAGTTGTCGGACAGGATCGGAACAGGCAGCACGGTGATCATGCCGCCGGTCTAGCATCCGCCCGACCCGCAGGAAACGCCCGCGGCAGCTTCCGGGCGGCGTGCTATAGGAGCGGCATGGCGACCGATGCGCATGCAGCGGCGGATTTCTACGCGACCCGGCGGGGCGCCGTGGCGGCGCGGCTGCTGCGCGAGCGGCTGCTCCGGCTGTGGCCCAGCCTGCGCGGCGAGAACGTGCTCGGCATCGGCTATGCCGCCCCGTATCTGCGCCTGTGGCGGGAGGATGCGGCGCGCTGCCTCGCGCTGACCCCGGCGCAGATCGGCGCCGCGCGCTGGCCGGTGGGGGCGCCCAACCTGTCCTGCACCGCGGAGGAGGACGCGCTGCCCTTCCCCGACCTGATGTTCGACCGCATCCTGCTGGTGCATGGGCTGGAGGCGGCGGACAACGCGCGGCGGATGCTGCGCGAGGTGTGGCGGGTGCTGAAGGACGACGGCCGGCTGCTGGTGGTGGCGCCGAACCGGCGCGGCCTGTGGGCGCATGTGGAGAGCACGCCGTTCGGCCACGGCCAGCCGTACTCCCCCGGCCAGCTTGGCCGGCTGCTGGCCGCGTCGCTGTTCCGTGTCGAGCGGCGCGACACCGCGCTTTATCTGCCGCCGACCAGCCTGCGCCTGGTGCTGCGCGGGGCGCGGCCGTGGGAGCGCATCGGACGGCGCCTGGTGCCGCGGCTGGCCGGGGTGACGATCACCGAGGCGGTGAAGGACGTGTATGCCGCCGTGCCGGTGCGCGCGGTGCCGCGGCGGCGGATGGTGCTGGCCGACGCGGGCTGAACCGCGGCCCCTGTCGGATACGTCACGTGGATTTGCCGTCAGGTTCGCCATATAGTGCGCCGGTGAGCGGCGCGCCTGCCAGAACGCCGCCAGCAGGGGAGGCATCGTACATGACCGATCTCGGTCGGCGTGACGTGCTGAGGGCCGGCGCGGCGGCCGCGGGGACCGCGCTGCTCGCGCCGACGGCCCGCGCCGCGGAATGGACCGGCACGCCGGAGCCGGGTGCGCGGCTGCGCGTGCTGCGCTGGAAACAGTTCATCCAGGCCGAGTACGACGGCTTCATGGACAACACCCGCGCCTTCACCAAGGCGACCGGGATCAAGGTGCGCGTCGATGCCGAGAGCTGGGAAGACATCCGGCCGAAAGCCGCGGTCGCCGCCAACACCGGCGCCGGTCCCGACATCATCATGGGCACCAACGACGACCCGTTCAAATTTCCCGACAAGCTGATCGACCTGACCGGCGTTGCCGACTATCTCGGCGCCAAGTATGGCGGCTGGTACCCGGTGGCGCAGAAATACGGCAGGAAGGGCGACCGCTGGATCGCGCTGCCGCAGGGTGCCAGCGGCGGCACCATGAACTACCGCATCAGCACCATGCGCCAGGCCGGGTTCGAGACGTTTCCCCGGGATCTGCCGGGATTCCTCAGGCTCTGCCAGAAGATGAAGGAACTCGGCAAGCCGCCGGGCTTCGCGCTCGGCCATGCCACCGGCGACGCCAACGGCTGGGTGCTTTGGGTGCTGTGGGCGCATGGCGGCAAGGTGGTGGACGCGCACAACAACGTCGTGCTCGACAGCGCCGAGACGCGGGCGGCGCTGGAGTACGCGAAGCAACTGTTCCCGACCTTCATCGAGGGCGTGCTGTCCTGGCAGGACCCGAGCAACAACAAGTCGTTTCTTGCCGACCAGATCGGACTGACGCTGAACGGCATTTCCATCTACACGGTGGCCATGAACTCGCCCGACCCGGCGGTGCGCGCGATCGCGGCGGACATGGACCATGCCAACTGCCCGATCGGCCCGGTCGGCCGCCCGACCGAACAGCAGAACGTGCTCAACACCTATGTCTATGCCTACACGAAATATCCGAACGCGGCGCGCGAGTACCTGCGCTTCATGTGGGAAAAGCCGCAGGCCGACCACTGGGAGACGACGTCGAACGGCTATATCGCGCCGCCGCTGCCGGCCTGGAACGACAACCCGGTCTGGACCGCCGACCCGAAGGTGACGCCGTTCCGCGACGTGCTGAAATATGCGCTCGACGACGGCTATGACGGCGATCTCGGTCCCGCCTCGGCGGCGGTGATGGGCGATTTCATCGTGGTGGACATGTTCGCCGAAGCCTGCACCGGCGCCCAGAGCGTGGCAGCGGCAGCGAAACGCGGCGCTGAGCGCGCCAGGCGCTACTACAAGACCTGACGCGGCATCGGGCCGATGCAGTTCACGCCCGCGAGCGATGCCACCCGGCACGCGGCGGCGGCGCCGCGCGCGCGCCGGCGGTCGCGGCACCTGCTGCAGCACCGCGACGTGCTCGGCCTGCTGTTCGTGTTCCCCGCCGCCGCGCTGCTACTGGCGCTGCTGGCCTATCCGCTGA
>JAJZVE010000850.1 GCA_021845835.1 Pseudomonadota bacterium
ATGCGGCGGACCAGCGCCGGATGCCGTTCGGCGACCCAGCCGAGCGTGAAGAATGTGGCGCGCACATCGGCCTCGGCGAACAGGTCAAGCAGCCGCGCGGTGTTCGCCTCCACCCGCCGCGGCCAGCGTTCCCAGTCGCCGCGCGGGATCGTGCCGGCGAAGGCCTGGACCTGGAAATAGTCCTCCACGTCCACGGTGAGCGCGTTGCGCACCCGGGTCATCTCAGCGCGCCGCATCGCTGCCGACGGCCAGCAGGTCGAGCAGCCGCTGGAACACGCGCTCGCGGCGCGCCAGCTTCGCCTCCAGCCCGTCGATCCGCCGGGTCAGCGCGGCCAGCTCGTCGGCGCCGTTGCGCGGCGCGGCCGGCTGCCCGGTCGGCGGCATGCCCGCGCCCTCCAGGTCGGCGGCCAGTTCCTCGGCCGTCCCCTGCACCATCGCGGCGGTGATCTCGTTGCTCTGCTCCAGCGCGCCGAGCAGCAGCACGCGGCTGCACAGCCGGTTGATGCGGCGCGGGATGCCGCCGCTGTGGTCATGCACGACGCCGAACGCCGCTTCGTGCCAGCTCGGCCGCCCTTGCCAGCCGGCGGTGCCGAGGCGGTGCAGGACGTAGCGCCGCGTTTCTGCGCGCGTCAGCGGGCCGAGATGGTAGGAGGCGAGCACGCGCTGGCGCAACTGATCGAGGTCGGGGCTGGCCAGCATGCGGCGGAACTGCGGCTGGCCCGCAAGCAGCGTCTGCAGGCTGGCGCGCCCGCCTTCGGTGAGGTTGGAGAGCATGCGCAGCTCCTCCAGCGCGGCGAGCGAGAGGTTCTGCGCCTCGTCGATGATCAGCAGGCTGCGCCGGCCGGACAGGCGATGGTCGCGCAGCACGTCCTCGAACTGCAGCAGCAGCGAGGACTTGCTGTCATCCGGCGCGTCCAGTCCGAATCCCGCCATCGCCAGGCGGAACAGATCCTCGCCGGAGAGCTGCGTGGTGTTGATGTGCGCGACCATGTAGGTCTCGCGGTCGAGCTGGTCGAGCAGGCGCTGGATCAGCGTGGTCTTGCCTGCGCCCACCTCGCCGGTGACGACGATGAAGCCCTCGCCCTGTGCCAGCCCGAACGTCAGGTGCGCGTTGGCGCGGGCATGCGCGCGGCTGTCGAAGTAGAAGCGGCTGTCCGGCGTCAACTGAAACGGCTGGGCCGTGAAGCCATAATAGCGCTCGTACATGCGACGGGCTTTCAGAAGCTCTTGCTGGCGCCGGCGATCACCGTGTCGCTGGCAAAGCCGGGCAACGCGGCGGCATAGCGGTTCACCATGCGCGTGTATTGCAGCGACACATTGAAGCTGGGCGAGATCGCGTAGCTGATGGTGGCGGTGCCGACGAAGGTCGTGCTGTTGAAGCTGGCGCCGCCGAAGGATGCCTGGTTCACGCCATACATCGCCTGCAGGCTGGTCTTCACCGGCTCGCTCAGATCGTGCGACCAGGTCAGCGTGCCGAACGTGCCGGTCATGGGGCCGTACAGGATGCCGCCAGGAAAGGTGCTGAGCGGGGTTTCCTGCTCCTGGTTCAGGCTGATCTGGAACGTGTCCCGGTCGCGCACCAGACTGGCGGTGAGCGCCGCCGTCTCCAGCTTGTACACGCCGGCGAACATGCCGAGGAAGTTGTTGTTCTGCAGCAGCGGCTGGCCGGTTTGCACGTTCACCGGGTTGCCGAACGGATCGCTGGTGGCATTCAGCAGGTCGGACCCGAGCTGCTGCTGGTCGGTCGAGATCGTGACCGAGTAATTGGCGGTGAACATCAGATGCCCGGTGGGCGCGTAGGTGCCGTTGACGAAGGCAGAGGTGTAGCCGTCCTGCCGGCCGTAGCGCACGACAATGTTGGAGTTGGGATTCGGCGTCAGTTGCACGCCGACGTTCCACAGGGGCTGGCTGATGTGAAGCGGCGGGACGCCGCTGTAACTCAGATCCTCCCAGCCGATGGTGGCCAGCGCGGTGACATTGTGGGTGATCGCGTAGCCGGCCTCGTACGAGACGGTATTGTCGTAGCCGCCGACGAACACGCCGGATCCGCCGAACTGTGTCGCCGAGGCATAGAACGCGCTGAGCCAGCGGCCGAAGTCCTCGCCCGAGCGCAGGGCGACGTGCTCCTGCGTCGATGTCATGATCTGGTTGCCGATCGCCATCGGCGGCAGGCCCGGCTGCGGCGCCGCGACGATGCCGCCGGGTACCAGTTGCCCGGAGGTGCTGAAGGCGACGCCGATCTCGCCGACACCGAGGCCGCCGAAGCGGTGCTGCAGGTAGGGGGACACGCTGAAGGCGTAGTCCTGCGCCGTGTTGATGTTGTTGGGCACGACGGTGTTGCTCGGCCCGTAGCCGCCGGCGATGGTCTGCACGCCGCCGAAGGCCGAAAGATCCACGAACAGCGTGTCCGGCACCAGAATGGCGTGGGCCTGCCCGGTCAGGTTCTGCGCCACCGTGCTCAGGCCGTTGTTCGGCTCATATTCGACGATGCTGGGCGCGTATGACAGGCTGCCTTGCACGCGCTGCGTATCGACGCTCGCGCTGATCGAGGGGTTGACCATCGTGAAGAACGCGCTCTGCGGCGCGACGCCGGGCATGTCGAAGGCGTTGTCGGTCCAGCCCTGTTGCACGTTGATCGCCGCGCCGTACTGCACCGCCTGCGGTGCCGGCTGGCCAGCCGCCAACAGTCCGAGGCCGGTGTTGACGCGATCGCCGAACGTCTGGCCGGGCAGTCCGGGGAGCATGTTGCCGGTGCCGCCGCCGAACCCGCCCGGCTGCGCCGGCCCGCTCTGCATCAGACTGCTGCCCACGCCGGGCACCAGCGTCTGGCTGAACGAGCCGCCGCCCTGGTCGGCTTCCTGGGCGCGGGCGGCAGGCGCGACGGCGACGGCGGTCGCCAGCAGCCAGCCGCTGCCCGTCAGCAGGCATCGGCGCGCGCACAGCGGTTCGCGGCGCGGTGCGGGATCGGCCATGTTCAGGTGGCGCCGACCCGGCTCACGGATCGGCTGCTGTTCGGCACGGTCACGGCAGGCAACGGGG
>JAJZVE010000851.1 GCA_021845835.1 Pseudomonadota bacterium
GGTCACCGGCGTCTATGCCACGCAGGTGCTGCCGTTCTTCGACGCGCGGGCGGTGCAGGCGTTCCAGGACTTCGAAAGCGCGGTCTATGCCAACCTGACCGACGCCGGATAGCCGCGGCCGGCGGCGGCGCCGGCCTAGCCCGGCGTCAGCCGCCATGTCGCGCCGTCCGGCTGGCAATGGAGCGGCGTCGCGTTCTCCAGCCGCACCGTCGGCGCCAGCCCCATCGCCGTGCGCAGCGCGCGGAAGAACGCGCCGTGTCCGACCACCAGCAGCGGCGACGGCAGCACCAGCAGCCGGTTGATCGCCGCGACCGCGCGGGCGCGCAGGGCCGCGAACGATTCGGTGCCTTCCGGCGTGTAGCGGCCGGCGATCCAGTCGCCGAACCAGGGCGCGAGCGGCTGGCCTTCCTGGCCGCCGAACTGCACCTCGACCAGGTCCGGGTCGATCTGCACCGCGACGCCGATCGCCGCCGCCACGATCTGCGCCGTCACGCGCGCGCGCGACAGCGGCGACGCGACCAGGCTCGCGATGCCGCGCCCGCGCAATGTCGCCGCCGCGGCGCGCGCCTGCGCCATGCCGTTCGGATTGAGCGGCACGTCGATGCTGCCCTGGCTCAACCCGCGCACGTTCCAGTCGGTCTCGCCGTGGCGGAGATACCAGAACGCGACCGGGTCGAGCCGCAGGGTCGGCTCGCTCAGGCGAGGCCCTCCTGGGTCAGCGCCGCCTGCACCGCCGGCCGCGCCTTCATGTGCGCGAGATGCGCGGCGACGTTGCCCGGCAGCGTCACGTCGAAATGCCCGGCCCAGGTGCAGCAGTAGAACAGCGCCGAATCGGCAATCGAATAGCTGCCGAGCAGCCAGTTCTTGCCGGCCAGCAGCGCGTCGGCGCGGTCCAGCGCGCGGGTGGCGATGTCGCGCCCCGCCGCCGCGATCGATTGCTGTTCGGCCGGCGTGGCGGCGCGGCGCGCGCCGAACATGCGCGAGAAGCCCTGCATGTGCAGCGTGGCCACGCAGAAGTCGATCGCCTCCAGCGCGCGCGTCTGCCCTTCCAGATCGTCGGGCAGCAGTCCCGCCTGCGGATTGCTGCGTGCCAGCCAGAACGCGATTGCCGGGTATTCGGTCAGCACCGAGCCGTCGTCGCGCAGCAGCGTCGGCACCTTGCTCTTGGGATTGACGGCCGACAGCGGGCGTTCCGGCGGCGGCGTGCGCAGATCGACGCGCTCGGCCTCGTAGGGCTTGCCGATCTCCTCCAGCAGCACATGGATGCCGAGCGAACAGGCGCCGGGCGAGTAGAACAGCTTCATCGGTGTTCCTCCTTCAGGCGTTCAGTCGAACAGCGAGCTCACCGAGCTTTCGTCGGAGATGCGGCGCATCGCCTCGGCCAGCAGCGGCGCGATGGTGACCTGGCGGATGTTGCTCGCCACCCGCACCGCCTCGGTCGCCAGGATGCTGTCGGTGACGGTCAGCATCTCGATCGGCGAGGACGCGATGCGCGCCACCGCGCCACCCGACAGCACGCCATGCGTGACATAGACGCTGGCCGAGCGTGCCCCCTGCGCGATCAGCGCCTGTGCCGCGTTGCACAGCGTGCCGCCGGAATCGACGATGTCGTCGAGCAGGATGCAGTCGCGGTCGGACACGTCGCCGATCACGTTCATCACCTCGGAGATGCCGGCGCGCTCGCGCCGCTTGTCGATGATGGCGAGGTCGCAATTCAGCCGCGTCGCGACAGCGCGGGCGCGCACCACGCCGCCCACGTCGGGGGAGACGATCATCACGTCGCGGCCCTTGTAGCGGTCCATGATGTCGCGCGCGAACAGCGGCGCGGTGAACAGGTTGTCCACCGGAATGTCGAAGAAGCCCTGGATCTGCGCCGCGTGCAGGTCCATCGTCAGCACCCGGTTCGCCCCCGCCTCAGTGATCAGGTTGGCGACCAGCTTGGCGCTGATCGGCGTGCGCGGTCCGCTTTTGCGGTCCTGCCGGGCATAGCCGAAATACGGGATCACCGCCGTTATCCGGCGCGCGGACGCGCGGCGCAGCGCGTCCAGCGAGATCAGCAGTTCCATCAGGTTGTCGTTCGCCGGATAGGACGTGGACTGGATGACGAACACGTCCTCGCCGCGGATGTTCTCGTGCAGTTCGACGAACACCTCCATGTCGGCGAAGCGGCGCACGGATGCGCGGGTCAGCGGCAGCGCCAGCGCCGCGGCGACCGCCTCGGCGAGTGGGCGGTTGCTGTTGCAGGCAACGATTTTCATGGTGATGGGTCCAGGGGCGGGGCGGCGGAGCGCCGCGCTTCTAGCAACGGGCGGCTGCGCTGTCCACGAACCGTCATGGTCTTGCCGTCATGGTTTTGCCGCCGCGGCGGCAGGGGCGGCGGCGCGCGTGCCGGACTGCTTGTCGATCACGTCCTTGACGCCGCTTGCCGCCTGCTGCGCCACCACCAGCGCCACGTCCCCCCACAGCCCGTCCAGCGTGCCATTCGGCACGTCGTTGAGCTGCACCACCTTGCCCAGGTCGTGGCCGGCGGCGTCGGTGATGTGCCACTGGATTTCCACGCGCGTGCTGCCGTCCGGCGCCGGCCCGGTATGCACCGTGCCGGAGACGGTGAAGTCCGCGCCCTGCGGCGTGGTCTGCACCATCTCGCCCAGTTGCGGCAGGATGCGGCGCAGCTCCAGCGCCAGCGAGCGGTTGCCGTCGCCCGGCGCCCCGGTCACGTCGGCCACCAGCACGCGCGGCGGGCGATTGAGCAGGCTGTTCGGGTCGCTTTGCCGGCGCACCGCCTCGATCTGCGTCAGCAGGCTGCCGATCGCCTCGCCGGAGGCTGCCGCCTCCTGTTGCAGCATGGCCGGCGTGCCGGCGTTCCAGGCGGCGGCAGCGATCGGCGGGCCGTCGGTGCTGCCCTGTTTCTTGCCCGCGGCATCGGTCACGGTGAAGCCGGGCGTCACCTGGCTGCCGTGCAGTTCGGCGGTGAGGTCGAGCCGCCAGTCGCCGCGCTGCGCCGGCCCGGCCACCGCCGGCACCTCGCGCGCCACC
>JAJZVE010000852.1 GCA_021845835.1 Pseudomonadota bacterium
CGGCTCAGCAAGGCCGGGCCAGCCTTGGGCGTGAAAGCGACGATGCTCTGAGTGCGCCCCACTGCAACGCATGCGCGTCAGGGCCACGCGCCCAGTCGACACGCGCGGCGAAGACAAAGATCGCCTCGGCGCTAGACTATCGGGTCGCGTGGATGCGCTCCTCGAGAAGCTGGAGGAACGCCGGATCGTGGTCCTCTCGAAATGCTTTGCCGACGGCCGTGCGCGTGTCGATCGGCTGCTCCGTAGCTGCCAGGGTTATGCCCTTGGTCTTCAGCTCGTGGACTATGTCTTGCAGATCCTTGATGCTACGCGCGAGTCGGTACTTGTTCGCTCACTCCAGCAGTAGGACACGACCATGAGCATTCGCGTCGGCATTGTCGGGATCAGCGGTTTTGGCGGCGGCGAGGCGATGCGCCTGGTCGCGAGCCACCCGTCTTTCGAGCTGATCTACGCTGCGGGCGAGGGCAGCGCCGGCAGCCGGTTGGTGGACCGCTTTCCCGGTGTGCCGGCCAAATTGGCCGAGCTGGTGATCGAGAAGTGGGACCCTGTGACCCTGCCGAAGCTCGACGTGCTGTTCGCGTCGCTGCCCACGGGCGCCTCGGCCGAGGCGCTGGCGCGCGTCCCCAAGGACGTGAAGATCGTCGACATCGGCGGCGACCACCGCTACGTCGAGGGTTGGGCGTACGGCCTGGCCGACGTCTGGCCAGCCCAGATCGAGGGTCGGATCCGCGTTGCCAACCCCGGCTGCTTCCCCGCGGCGACGCTGAACGCGCTGGCGCCGCTGCTGGTCAACAAGCTGATCGAGCCTGGCAACATCGTGATCGACGCCAAGACCGGCATCTCCGGTGCCGGCCGGGGCGGCGCCGACAGCAAGTTCGGCTACGCCGAGAGCAACGAGAACTTGGTGCCCTACGGTCTGCTCAAGCACGTCCACATGCCCGAGATGGCCAAGACGATCGAGCGGCTGAGCGGCAGCAGCGCGGCCGGGCTGGTGTTCACGCCACACTTGGTGCCGATGACCCGCGGCGTACTCGCCACCATGTACTGCCGCGGCCGCGCCACCACGGGCCAGTGCTTGGACGCGGCCCGGCGCTTCTACGCCGGGCGGGCGTTCGTCCGCGTGACCGACAAGCCGCCGCAGACCAAATGGGCTACCGGCTCGAACCTCGCGTTCGTCAGCTATGCGGCCGATCCAGAGCGCAACTTGGTGATCGCGATGGGCGTGGTCGACAATCTCGGCAAGGGAGCGGCCGGCCAGGCGGTGCAGAATGCGAACCTGATCTGCGGCCTGCCAGAAACCGCGGGGCTGGACGGCGTACCTGTTTGGCCATGAGATCTTTTGCGAGTCCGTGTTGTCCGTCGTTTGCTTGTCCGAAGTTGAAATTGACCCCATTTCACGGACTGAACCGCCCCGTCGGCCTCGAAGTCAGGTCAGGTGATCGCCGCGAACGGATCGACGTCCCTATGGACTGGCTGCGCGCGGCCCATCCATGGCTCGGGGCGGATGCGGCGGGCCCAGTCGGCGAAGCTCGGGATGAATCCGAGGTCCTCGCGGACGTGCTGCTCGCCGATCAACCGCAGCGGCACAACGCGGCCGGTCGAGATGGTAATGGTCGGCCCGAAGAACCGCTCCGCCATGAAGATGCCTTCGGCATGATGCCGGAGTGCACGATGTCGAAAATCCGATGTCAACATTTTCGACTCGTCAAACCACGTGTGGAGCGGCAAGTAATCGTCCGCGGTCCCGCCCCAAAGGCGCGCCGAGGACAGGGCGTGATGATACGGGTGCGCCATCGTCGCCTCCGTCAGAATTCGTGTTCGGAGTAGGAAGTCGTCATCACGCGTTCGTTGTATTCCAAACGGATGGTGCGCTCGCCGACATCGAAGATAAATTCGCCATAGGCGCCCTCTTCGTTCTCCCAGCCGTCATGCACCTCTTCGAGGAAGTCGTAGGCCAGCTTTTCGATCGCGTCGCGCACAGGCATGGTCTCGGTCTGCGCGCTGCTTTCGTCCCAGAGCGGGGTGCGGATCTCGATGGTGCCGTCAGGCAATTCGGCGGCGGTTTCGTCTGGGGCCGTCGCGTCGATGCTCTCGATCTGTCCGGAGTCACCGGCGCCGTCGAAGTGAACGGTGACACGCTGAACGCCAGCAGCCTGAAGCACGGCAAACAGCGCGGCCTTGTTGAGCGGTGTCACCTCGCGGGCCAACTCGGCGCGCAGCCGGGCCTGGGCCTCGTACTGCGCGAAGGCATCGTTCGGGTTGTCGATCATGGGGGTGCTCCTCCGGGGTTCGAGAAAGCCGATGAAGGCCCGAGGCAGGATGCCCCGGGCCTTCATCGGTCACTCCGCGGCGATGGCCTGCGGCACGGCGGGATCATCGGCGTCGATCAGGAACGCCGGCAGTGCGGTGATTGCGTCGGCGTCACCGTCGGCTGTGCCCTCGGCTTCATCGTCACTGGCCGCGGGAAGGACGGCCGCAGCCTCGGGCAACCCGGGCGTGCGGAGCGGCTCGGGCAGCCAGCCGGTGCCGGCGAGCAGCCGTTCGGCCTCCCGCGCCATCTCCGGCTTCTTCAGGTGGTCGATCAGCTGCGCGGCGTGCTCGCCCTTCGCCTCGCGCACCGCCTCGAGGATGCGCGCCTTCGGCACCCGGCCGAGATAGCTCTCGACCGTCGGCACCCAGCCCGCCGCCGCCATGTCGAGACCGACTGCCTGGGCCAGCCGATCGGCGTGGGCCAGCGCGCCCGGACGACGGTTCCAGGGTTCGTGCAGCGTGTTGATCGTCAATGCCGCGCAATGCGCGAACAGCGCCGCGCGCGTGTCGGTGTCGAACCCGACGAGCACGTCCCAGAGCTCTCCGGACGTCGCCGCCAATTGCTTCACCCACGCCTCGTGCCGTACGTCGAT
This sequence comes from Pseudomonadota bacterium, assembly GCA_021845835.1. The sequence goes on from JAJZVE010000852.1 coordinate 2,904, forward strand.
GGCCTTGGCGGATGCGGTGTCGTTCAGTCCTGGAGCCTGGGTCCCGAAACCGGCGCTCTTGACCTCGATTTCCAGGCAGGTGTCGGCGGCGGAGCGATAGAACAGGCGGAGGCAAAACGCGTGGAGCACGGCC
>JAJZVE010000853.1 GCA_021845835.1 Pseudomonadota bacterium
GCGCCGCCGCGGCCGATCTGGAGTTCGAGGAAGCGGCGCGACTGCGTGACGAAATCCGCCGGCTGGAGGCGCTCGATCTGGGCCTCGCGCCGCCGCCGGCGCCGTCCGCATCGCTGCGCCCGAAGCGCGACCGCACGCCGGAGCCGTTGGGACCGGGCGGGGGCGGGTATGATCCCGCCAAGCGGCGGGGCGGCGGGCGGGGGCGCAAGCGGTAGGGCGGCCGGTCAGGCTTCGCGGCGCAATCGCGGGTCGATCGCGAACGAGGTTTCGGTGACGCGCCACGCCGACGCGGAGGGGTGTCGCGGATTGAGGATGACGTTGCGCTCCTCCGTCGGAATGGCCCCGGGACCGAGATGCGGTGGAACCAGGACCGACGGGACGATGAGCGCGGCGGCGCGCGCCGAGGCAGCCCACAGGTCGCCGTAACGGCGCGTCGATTCCGTATCGTTGGCCGTCAGCGCGTCGCGGTCGAACCGTTCGATCGTCGCCGAGGCAGGCAGTTCGATCGCAAAGGCCCGGAACGCGGTCGGGAGCAGTTCCAGGCTGACATGGACCAGTTGCTCCAGCACCGACAGCGACAGATGCGTCGCGGCATAGACGACCGGCGTGCCGGGATTGTTCCATCGCCCGCCATAGCGCCGGGCGCCCTCGCCATCGAGTCCCGAGTGGCGCCCCGGCGCCAGCCGCCAGACCCGCACCTACTCGACGATCCCGTGCGCGATCCGGCCCAGGACCGCCTCCACCAGCCGGCCGCCTTCCTCGGTATCCAGCAACGCCAGGGGAATCTGGCCGGCCAGCGCGCCATTGCGCTCCCGCAGCCAGGCATGCGCTGCGGCGCGGGACCCGAGCACGTCGTCGGCGATGGCCTGGATGCGGGCGAGTCGCACCACCAGGTCGCTCTGCTCGCGCGACAGCGTCGCCTTGTGGCGACGGGCAAACAAGGTGCGGCGCGGGATGAAATGCGCCTCGATCTCGCGCTCGTTCACCACCCCGTCGGCGATCAGGCGCTCCAGCGCAGCGAAGGGCAGACCATCGCGGACGGCACGGGCCAGCGCCAGTTCGGTTATGGCGCCGGCGCGCCCCCGTCCGCCAAGTCCGCCCAGCACCGCCGTCACCGCCGCTGCCGATACCATGACCCGCTCCGTGCCGACATGCACCAGATCTTGTGCATATCGGCCCGCAGGTCAAGATACCGTCACGGCCACGCGGTGCCGAAACTCTCCGGCCCGGCGCCCTCGACCTTCAGCGCCTCGCCCGGCGTCAGCGCCTTGCCGTCCCAGCGCAGCACCGAGATCGTGTCGTCGCCCATGTTCTGAATAAACAGCGTATGGCCGTCGCGCGAGAACGCCGCCCCTTCTGCCCACGGGCCGACCGGCGCCTGCGCCACCTGGCGCAGATGCGTGCCCTCGACCGCGAACATCGTGACAACGCCGTGACCGTGGTGGAACGGGTCACTTGCCGGCTTGTTGGACCCCATCTGCGCCCCGACCGCCAGGAACGCCCCGTCCGGCGAGAACTTCAGCGGCTCCGGCCCACTCGGCACGGCGACGGTATCGACGGTACGCGGCGGCGCCTGCGTCAGGTCGATCAGGCTGACCGAATCCACATCGCCGTCGCCGCGGCCCATGTTGGACACGGCGGCAAGCGTGCCGGCGGCGTTCACGTCCAGCGTGTAGGGGGCGACGCCGGTGGTGATCGGCCGCCTGTCGATGGTCAGATGCGCGCCCTCGATGTGCAGCACGCTCACCATGTTGTCACCGAAGCGCGACAGCAGCGCGGTCCTGCCGTCCCTGAGGATGGCGAGGCCGCTCGGCAGCGTCCCCTTCCCCACCTCCAGCCTGCCCGCCGCCGTCAGCCGCTTGTCATGCACACTGAACACGGAGATGGTGCCGTCATTGCGGTTGACGATCAGCGCCAACCGGCCGTCCGGCGTGACGCGCACCGTGGTTGCGCCCAGGCCGGAGGTCAGCGACTGCACGATGCGCGGCGGCGTGGCGGTCAGGTCCAGCACGCTCACCCGGTCATCGAGCGCGATGCCGTTCGGCGCCGTGCCGTCCGCCCTGGTTGCCGAGGTGACGATGGCCCAGGTCTCGTCCGGCGCCACCCAGACCGCGGTCGGCGGTCCGACCACGCTGCCCGGCACCGCGACGGTCTGCGTGATGCGCGGCGGATAGGCGCCCACGTCGATCACGCTGATCGTGTCCGGCTGCGGCACGGCGGGCGCCGCCAGCTCGCCATGCGGGCCGAGCACCGTGTGCCCGTCATTGGACGACAGGATGATATCGGCGCGCGCTGCCACCGCCATCAGCACCCCCAGCAGGGCCGCCAGTGCCACCCCACCCCACTGCGCCAACCTTATCCGGTGCATCGTTTCCTCCCGCCTTCCCTGGCCCGAGAATTCCGCCGGATGCGGGGGCGCGTCAATCTGCGGCGCGCCGCTATGGTCCCGGCCTGCCGGCCGGCGGCCAGGCGCTGACGAAGTTGCCCCGGTTCGGCATCGCGATCTTCGGCAGGGTCGCGGCGTCGATCACCGTGTCTTCCGGCACAAGATGATTGAGAAAAAGGATGTAGGCCGACACTGCATAGACCTGGTCGGCCGTGAGCGATTGCGGGGCATTCAGCGGCATGGCGCGGCGCACATAGTCGAACAGCGTGGTGGCATAGGGCCAGAAGCTGCCGACCGTCTTTTGCGGCCTGGCGGAAAAGATCGTGCCGATGCCGCCGACCAGTCGGCTCATCGGCCTGCCTTCGCCGTGGGCGCCGTGGCAGGCCGCACAGCGCTGCGCGTAGATGTCCGCGCCCTCACGGACGCTGCCCTGGCCCGCCGGCAGGCCGGTTCCGTCAGGCGAGACATCGATGTCCCACCCAGCGATCTCTGCTTGTGTCGCGGGCCGGCCAATGCCGTAGCGCTCGCCGGGCCATGCCGTCCCGGTTCCCAGGATGAGCAGAAGCATCCCCACCACCGGGCCGCCGATCCTAACCGGCATTGGTCACCGCCCCATCGGCCGCCACGCGCCAGCTTTG
>JAJZVE010000854.1 GCA_021845835.1 Pseudomonadota bacterium
CGCGGCGCTGGACGCGATCGCCGCCGAGACGCAACGCCTCGACCCGATCCATGCCTGCAAGCGGCTGTTCGTGCAGCGGCAGGCGGTGAAGAAATACGCCGACCCCGCCGGCTTCGACGGCGCCGCGCTGCGCGACGCGCTGGAAGCGGCGATGGGCGAGGCGCTGACCGAAACCGCCTTCGCCGCCCATGTCGCGCGCTGGGAGCATGACCAGAGCGCCGAGCACCTGGACCTCGCGCTGCGCTATGCCGCCTGGGCGACGCTGACCGAGGCGGGCCGCGCCGCGCATCGCGGCGACACGCTGTTCCGCGTGCCGGCGAAGATCGACCCCGCGCATCTGGTGCCGTTCGAGACCATCGAGCGCGACGGCGTGACCATGCTGCGCCTGCCGGAACATGACTGGCGCGCGCGCGACGGGTTCGCGCTGACCGATGCGGGGATGAACACCCAGCAGGCGCTGGACCAGATGAACTACTGCATCTGGTGCCACGCGCAGGGCAAGGATTCCTGCAGCAAGGGGCTGAAGGACCGCAAGACCGGCGGATTCCAGAAAAGCCCGTTCGGCGTCACGCTGGCCGGCTGCCCGCTGGAGGAGCGGATCAGCGAGATGCACACGCTGCGCGCCCAGGGCTGTCTGCTCGGCGCGTTCGCGACCATCGCGGTCGATAACCCGATGATGGCGGCGACCGGCCATCGCATCTGCAACGACTGCATGAAGGCCTGCATCTACCAGAAGCAGGAGCCGGTCGACATTCCGCAGGCGGAAACCTCGATCCTCAAGGACGTGCTGGCACTGCCCTGGGGGGTCGAGATCTATGCGCTGCTGACGCGCTGGAATCCGCTGGATCTCCGCCGCCCGCTGCCGCGCCCCGACAGCGGACGCAAGGTGCTGGTGGTCGGCCTTGGCCCGGCGGGGTTCACGCTGGCGCATCACCTGCTGAACGACGGCCACACCGTCGTCGCCATCGACGGGCTGAAGATCGAGCCGCTCGGCTTCGATCCGTGCGCGCCGGTGCGCGATGCCGCGACCTTGTTCGAGAACCTGGACGACCGCGTGATGGCGGGATTCGGCGGTGTCGCCGAGTACGGCATCACCGTGCGCTGGAACAAGAACTACCTGAAGCTCGTCCGCCTGCTGCTGGAGCGGCGCGCGGCGTTCGCCGCGTTCGGCGGCGTGCGCTTCGGCGGCGGCGCCACGCTCACGATCGACGATGCCTGGACGATGGGCTTCGACCACATCGCGCTGTGCATGGGCGCCGGCCGGCCGACCGTCATCGACATGCCGAACGGGCTTGCGCGCGGCGTGCGGCAGGCGAGCGACTTCCTGATGGCGCTGCAACTGACCGGCGCGGCGAAGATGTCGTCCATCGCCAACCTGCAGGTGCGCCTGCCGGTGGTGGTGATCGGCGGCGGGCTGACCGCGATCGACACGGCGACGGAAAGCCTCGCCTACTACGTGCGGCAGGTGGAGAAATTTTCCCTCCGCTATCGCACGCTGGTGGCGGAACACGGCGAGACGTCGGTGCGCGCGCGCTGGAGCGAGGAGGAAGCGGCGACCGCCGACGAATTCCTGGCCCATGCCGCCGCGATCCACGACGAACGCGCCGCCGCCGCGCGCGAGGGGCGCGCACCGCACCTCGCGCAGTTGCTCGACTCCTGGGGCGGCGCCACGGTCGCCTATCGCCGCAGGATCACGGATGCGCCGAGCTACACGCTGAACCACGAGGAAGTGGCGAAGGCGATGGAGGAAGGCGTGCGCTTCGCCGAGGGGCTGACGCCGACGGCGGTGGAGGTCGATCGCTTCGGCCACGCCGCCGCTTTGCGCTGCTCGCACGCGGATGGCAGCGAGGTGGTGCTGCCGGCGCGCGCGGTGCTGGTCGCCGCCGGCACGCAGCCGAACACGGTATTGGCGCGCGAGGACGGGCGCATCCGGCTCGACGGCAAGTATTTCCAGGCGGTCGACGATGCCGGCGCGCCGGTGACGCCGGTCCGGGGCCTGAGCAAGCCGGCGCAGACCGACGTGCTGATGCACCGCACGGAGGAAGGCCGCTTCATCAGCTTCTTCGGCGACCTGCACCCGAGCTTCTTCGGCAACGTGGTCAAGGCGATGGGCAGCGCGCGGCGCGGCTACCAGATCGTCAGCCGGGTGATGGCGCAGGCGCCGGACTCCGCGATCGACGGCGCGGCGCTGATCGCGCGCTGCCGCGACGAACTCGCGCCGACCGTGCATGCGGTAAACCGGCTGACGCCGACCATCGTCGAGGTCGTGCTGCACGCCCCGGCGCAGGCACGCGCCTTCCGCCCCGGCCAGTTCTTCCGGCTGCAGAATTTCGAGATGCACGCGGCGCGCGTGACCGAGGCCGGTGGCGCCAGCACGCTGCTGGCGATGGAAGGGCTGGCGATGACCGGCGCCTGGACCGATCCCGCGCGCGGCCTCGTCTCCGTCATCGCGCTGGAGATGGGCGGCAGTTCCGACCTGTGCGCGACGCTGAAGCCGGGCGAACCCGTGGTGCTGATGGGGCCGACCGGCACGCCGACCGAAATCCACGCCAACACGACGGTTGCCCTGGTCGGCGGCGGCCTCGGCAACGCCGTGCTGTTCTCGATCGGCGCGGCGCTGCGCGCGGCCGGCACGCGCGTGCTGTATTTCGCCGGCTACAAGGCGCTCGCCGACCGCTACAAGGTGGAGGAGATCGAGCGCGCCGCCGACGTGATCGTCTGGTGCAGCGACGAGGCGCCGGGCTTCGCGCCCAGCCGGCCGCAGGACAAGACCTTCGTCGGCAACATCGTGCAGGCGATGGCATCCTATGGCGCCGGGCGGCTCGGCGCGCAGGAGATTCCGCTGAGCGACGTGGCCCACATGATCGTGATCGGCTCCGACCGCATGATGGCGGCGGTGGGCGCGGCGCGGCATGGCGTGCTCGCGCCGTATCTGCGGCCGGATCACACCGCGATCGGCTCCATCAACTCGCCGATGCAGTGCATGATGAAGGAGGTGTGCGCGCAATGCCTGCAGCCGCAGA
>JAJZVE010000855.1 GCA_021845835.1 Pseudomonadota bacterium
CGCCCGGGCCAGCAATCCAGGCTGGAAACCAAGAACAGGCAGGCGAGGGCGACTTGGATCAGTGGCGAGGCGCTGCGACTGCTGAAAGAGCACGCCAAGGCTCAGCACGCCGACGATGATCGCGTATTCTTCAGTCCACGCCGCGGCGGGAAGTCCAAATATAACTACCACGACCCGTTCGTGGCCGCGGTGAAGGCCGCGGGCCTCGAGGACTTCCACTTCCATGACCTCCGTCATTCGGCAGCGACGTATCTCGCCCGGGACGGGGCGAGCAGTCAGCAACTCAAGGCCGTCGGCGGCTGGAAATCCAACGCCGTCGACAAGTACGTGCACCTGGCCGCCAATGACGTGAAAGACCTGCTCGCCGGCCTCAGCGAGAAGGTCGGCGGGGCGGCGGGGAAGGGGAAGAATTCCTAAATCGGCGAAGTGCGCGATAGAGCGTCGATCGGCCGACGCCAAGGGACTTGGCGACATCCGTATCCTTTTCCCCCGCCATCAGTCGCTGCACTGCCTGTTCGATGTGCTGATCGGTCAGCTTGCGCCGGCGACCGCGGGGTGTCCCTGAGGCGCTGGACTCCACCAATCGAGATGCTGGGGGAGGACCGGCTGCGCACTGGGCGGCTTCGATCCACCGCCGTTCCGCCCCAGCGTGCGTCCGTGCTAGATCGCCCTCGCGGCCACACTGGCATTCCCAATACCAATGGGCGTGGCCAGCAGAAGCAACATGGCGCACAGTGCCTTTGCGCTGACCGCAATCGGGGCATGGCACAGCAGAGTGCGTCGGTGGTCGGCGCCTCTCGGCTTCCCGGCGCCGCCTTGCTCCTGCCGCCCGGCGCAGAAACTGCAACTCCCGGCTGATAGCGTCCAGGACGCGCCGACTCGCCAGCCCCGGCGAGTATCCGGGCTTGGCGCGCCAGTGGCTCCCGTTCGCATTGCCAGCGGGTATGCAACCCAGGGCGCGCGCGGCAGCCCACAACGCATCCTGTTCATCCTGGAAAGGGTCATGGCCCATTTTCGGGACTACCACAATTTGGGACTACCTTGATTTTACAGGGGGCCCAGGGTGCGGAGAAGTGGAAAGCGGTGGCGACTGGCTGCCGCAGGCAGGAGATAGCCAATGCCGCTCATCCCAATGACCGATGGTCCCGCCCTCGCTGCGGCGCGCGTCCATTACCCCTCGACGCTCGAGTCGTGGCGGTGGTTGTACCGTCAGCGACGCGAGCGGGGCGTCGAGGAGGCGTTCGTGCGCGTCGGTCGGCGGATCCTGGTCGACACGGATCGACTCCTTGAACTCATGCGCCAGAGCGGGCCGAACGGCCTGCCGGCCGGATCATCGCCCGCCGAGGGGTCGAGCATGCCAGCGCTCGCTGCACACGCGATGCCGCGGCCGACCCGCCGCCGCTCTGCGCGGCCGACGAAGGCCGAACAGCTCGCTGCCGCGCGGGGAGGTGCGCGATGAGCATCGACATCCTGCGGGCAATGACGACAGAGCCCGTTCCGCTCGATTTCCTCTGGCCTGGGAGCGGCTACCTCGCCGGCACAGTGGGCGCGCTGGTCGCGCCCGGAGCGACGGGCAAGAGTTGGTGGGCGCTGCAGGCGGCTATGAGCCTCGCGGCCGGTGCTGCGGTCGCTGGCACCGCGCAGGGCGGGGCCGACGTCCTGGACCTCCAGCCCACCGTCACCGGTAAGGTGGTCTATCTCGCGGGCGAGGATCCCGAGCAAGCGTTACTGCATCGACTCTATGCGCTCGGGCAGCACATCACGGACCCGGCGGTTCGTGATGCGTTGGCGGAAAATCTGACGATCGAGCCCATCGTCGGCAAACGGCTCAACGTCATGGACGACCGTCAATCGAATGGGCTGATCCGGGCCTGCGTCGGTGTTAGGCTGATCGTGCTGGATACGCTGTCGCGGATTCATCTGCTTGATGAAAACAGCAATGGCGATATGGCCAGGCTGGTCTCGCAGCTCGAGTTCATTGCCGCGCGCACCGGAGCAGCCGTGCTCTATCTGCATCACGTCAGCAAGGGGGCTGCCCGCGACGGACAGCTCGATCAACAGCAAGCAGCGCGTGGGGCATCCGCCCTGGTCGACAACCCGCGGTGGTGTGGGTATGTCGCCAGGATGATGGATTCCGAGGCACTCGCGTGGTCGGATGACCCGGCTAGCGGCCGCCCGATCGGTACCGATCGACGCGGGTACTTTCTTCGGTTCGGCATCAGCAAACAAAACTACTCGGCGATGAGCGAGGACCGGTGGTACATCCGGACCGAGGGTGGCGTGCTCGTGCCTGCCGTGCTTGGAGCCGTCAAAAAGGCGGAGACCAAAGGAAAAGTCAAGGGGAAAGATCGTGAGCCAGCTACATACTAGAGCAGCGTACGCGAAGCTCGACCCGGCGCACCTGTTCGATGGGTTGTTTGTCCCGACTAGCGGGATTGCGCGTGAAACCCTGAAAGACGGGCGGCGCGTTCGGCCGCGCCTCCTCGTCGAGCCACGTGATTTCGGCGGTGTGCAGATCGGGTACCAGGGCTATGAACAGCTCGGGGCGGATGACCAATCCGTGCTATTGGCCGTGGCCGCCCAGCTCGGCATCGACGGCCAAGTCATCGATGCCAATCCGCCAGGGCCGGTAGCTCAACAGCTCCGCACCGCGATGGATTTCCGGGACGGGCAGGGGCAACCGCTCGATCGAGGCGAGCGGTTGGTCAGTCGACGGACCAGCCTGCGAAGGCTGCTCATCGATGCTGGATATCGGGATGTCGACGGCGGCAAGGCATTTGCGTGCATTCGAGCATCGCTCAACCGATTGCGGAATGCTCAAATTCGCGAACGCGACAATCACGGCTGGGATCGTGCGTGCAATCTGATCTCCGCAGAGTTCAACGAGGAATCCCGGGAGGTGCATGTCGCCGCCAACCCCAGGCTGACTGCCTCGATCTTCAGCGGGCAAAACATCCAGGTCAGCTTGTACGAGCGCAACGAGCTGGAAAGCGAGGCCGGCAAAATCCTTCACGCCTGG
>JAJZVE010000856.1 GCA_021845835.1 Pseudomonadota bacterium
GTTCGGCGCACTGCCGACGATGGTATCGGCGCCCCCGGCGCCGGCGAAGAACAGATGGCTCGTCCCGACGGTATAGATGCCGCCGCCGGTGCCGGCCCACAGCGTCTGATCCGCGGCGCAGGACACCGTGACAGGCGCGCTGCCGCCGACGAACAGCGAATGGTCACCGTGCTCGCCGCGATAGAGCATCCCCGTCACGGCGAAGATGGTGTCGCTGCCGCCGGGGTTGGCGTTGACCGTGGAGACACCGCCATTCTGGGCGCCGACGAAAACACAATCAGGCCCCTCGTTGATCAGGTCGCCGTGCTCGCCGCCATAAATGACGCTGTTGCCGCCGGTCGCGTTGACCGTCACGCCGCCATGGTCGGATAAGATCGTGTGGGAGCCGCCCGTCTGCACGACGGTCCCAGGGGCCGTGACGTGCACCATGTCGTTCCCCGCGTGCAGTGACACGACCTGATCGGACATCATCGGCGTGATCACCATCACCTGAGAGACGGTCTGGGCGTTCACCGCGTTTGTGCTCGTCTCGATGCTGGCCGCCACATCCGTCGCCATCTGATCCCACTCCTGGTTGCTGCATGTCGGACGGGTACGTCCTGCCCGCCTGCGGCAGGTGCCTTCGTTGTCCTTGGCCGTGGCTCGTCTTGATATGCCATGATTCAATTCAACTATTTCATGCATACATAAAAATGATGATGAAATTCTGGTATTATTGGTTCCTGAAAGGGTGGTGGCGTGCAAAGTTCAATGTTTTGATGTTTTTCTATTTTCAGGCGAGATCACGAATGTTTGCCGCGTGAAGGCTCGGAGCAGTGCCTTCCGGTAATTTGCTGCCGCCCTGCCGTCTTCGCAGGTACGTGTGTCGCCGCCAGACTGCGCTGGCTCCGGGCCGCCGTCATTCCGTTCCCGTGCCGCGTCAGAAACTGCCCGAGGCGCCTGCATGGCCCGCTCTTCTATAGGGACGCCCCCTATGGTAATTGACACGGCATGACGCACACCATCCGCGAGAAGCAGAAGCTGCTGGCCCGGGTGCGCCGCATCCGCGGCCAGGTCGAGGCCATGGAGCGGGCGCTGGAGGCCGAGGCCGGATGCGAGAAGGTGATGCACCTGATCGCCAGCACCCGCGCCGCCATGGCCGGGCTGATGGCCGAAGTCGTCGAGGATCACGTCCGCACGCACCTCGTTGACGGGGAGAAGCATCCCGGCGCGCTGGACCCGGAGGGCGTCGCGCAGTTGCTCGACGTCGTCCGCAGCTACCTGAAGTGAGGCAAGCGGCCATGAACGAGTTCGCCGTCGAAACCCGGGTGCCGGATTTCCCCGCCACCCACAGCCATGTCTTCCTGGGCCAGGGACACGCGCACGCGGAACGCCGGACCTGGGCCGTGATCTGGCTGTGCGGCGCGATGATGGTGCTGGAGATCGTCGGCGGCTGGCTGTTCGGTTCCATCGCCCTGGTCGCGGACGGGCTGCACATGTCGACGCATGCGGGCGCGATGCTGCTGGCGGCGCTCGCCTACACCTATGCCCGCAAGCATGCCGACGACCCGCGCTTCACCTTCGGGACCGGCAAGCTGGGCGATCTCGCCGGGTTCACCTCCGCCATCATCCTGGCGATGATCGCCCTTCTGATCGGTTACGAGGCGGTGACGCGCTTCATCGCCCCGGTGCCGATCCATTTCGCCGAGGCGATCCCGATCGCCGGCCTGGGTCTGGCGGTGAACGTCGCCTCCGCCTGGCTGCTCTCCGGCGGCGACGATCATCACCATCACGGCCATGGCCATCATCACCACGGGCAGGGCCATGCCGGGCACGCCGACGAGCATGACGAGGAACACCGCATCGCCACGCCGGACGGCACCCTGGTCCTGAGCGTGTTCGAGCGGGACCATCCGCCCGTGTTCCGCCTGCGTGCCGAAAGCGGCCCCGCGCTTGCGGCGCAGGCAGCCACCGTCGAGACGGTGCGGCCGGACGGAACGCGGCAGGTGTTCGCCATGGCCGATCGCGGCGGGTTCCTGCAGAGCGTCGAGGAAATCCCGGAGCCGCACGCCTTCACGGCGCAAGTGCGCGTGGACGGGCGCGCCTATCCGGTCGTGTTCGAGGAACATGACCACGGCCACGCCGCCGCCCATCGCGACAACAACATGCGGGCGGCCATCGTCCATGTCATGGCGGACGCCGCCGTCTCGGTGCTGGTCATCGTCGGCCTGCTGCTGGCGCGCGCCTTCGGCTGGCTGTGGATGGACCCGCTGGCGGGCATCGTCGGCGCGTTCGTCATCGCGAGCTGGAGCTACGGCCTCGTTCGCGACACCGGCGCGATCCTGCTCGACATGAACCCCGACCGGACCATGGCCGAGCGCATCCGGCAGGCGGTCCAGGAAGAAGGCGACCGGGTGGCCGACCTGCATTTGTGGCGCCTCGGGCCGGGACATCTCGGTGCGATCCTGGCGGTGGAAACGGAGCTGCCGCGCGAGCCGATGTTCTACCGCGAGCGTCTGTCGCGCTTCCGGGCGCTGTCGCACGTCACGGTCGAGGTGGGGCGGGTGGCCTGAGGAGCCAGGCCGGTGTGGACCAGGGCTGAGCGACCCTGGGGCAAGCAACCCCCGGCGCGGCCTGCGAGTCATTGAGAGGGAAGGGTTGGCTGGGGGACCTGGATTCGAACCAAGGCTGCCCGGGTCAGAGCCGGGAGTTCTACCGCTAAACTATCCCCCAGGAGTGGCAGTTTTCTGCGAGTTTCCGGCCGATCCTGAGATCGTCCTAGCTACCCGCTCAGCTACCTCTCATGGCTTGCCCCTATCTGCCGCGCGCCGGCCCGGCCGTCAAGGCGCTGCGCCATTCTCATCCTTCCGCAAAAAAATTTGGCGCTTCCCCTTGCGCCGCGTCTGGTGCCTTCCCATGTCGGCACAATATTTGCGAAGCAAGGGGTACAAAATAAATGAACCTTCTCACGGTCAAACAGACGAAAGAGCGGGTCCCTGTCGGCACGACCAAAATCTACGAATACATCGCTTTGGGT
>JAJZVE010000857.1 GCA_021845835.1 Pseudomonadota bacterium
TGACGTGCTCGGCGCCTATCTGCGCCGCCTCACCGACCCCGACCCGGCCGTGCATATGCCGGCGGCGCGCGCCTGGTCGATCTACGAAGGCTCCTGCAGCACGCTGCTGCCCAGCCCCGACACCGTGACCAGCTTCGCGCAGGACCGCACCGCGCTCGGCCTCGCGCGCATCGAGGCACATTATTTCGCCCACGACCTGTTCCTGCCGCCGGAGCAGACCGTGGGCGGGCTGCTCGGGGGGATGCACCGGGTCGCGCATGTGCCGGCCGAGATCGTGCAGGGCCGCTACGACGTGATCTGTCCCGCCCGCACCGCCTTCGACCTCGCTGCCGCCTGGCCCTCGGCGCGGCTGACGCTGGTGCCCGATGCCGGCCACTCGGCGCTGGAGCCGGGCGTCCGCCGCGCCCTGGTCGCCGCGGTGGAACGCTTTCGCACCGGCCGCTGAACCGCCGCCGCGCACCCTGCCGGCGCCGGCAACGGCACGACACCAGAGGGAGGAGACGGCATGAACGTCGGCGTGATCGGCCTCGGGTCGATGGGTATGGGGGCGGCGCTCAACCTGCTGCGCCGCGGCCATGCGGTGAGCGGCTGCGACCTGCGCGCCGACGCCCGCGACGAACTGGCGCGCGCAGGCGGGCAGGCGGTCGCGCGCGCCGCCGACCTGCCGGACGGGCTGGAAGCCGCGATCGTGTTCGTGGTCAACGCCGCGCAGGCGGAGGAGGTGCTGTTCGGCGCCGAAGGCTGCCTCGGCCGGATCGCGCCGGACGGCGTCGTGCTGTGCTGCACCACGCTCGCGCCGGAAGCGGCGCGCGCGATCGGCGCCCGGCTCGAACGGCACGGCCTCGCCATGCTGGACGCTCCGGTGTCCGGCGGCGTGGTCGCGGCGCGCGAGGGGCGGATGACGGTGATGGCCTCCGGCCCCGACGCCGCGTTCGCCCGCGCGCAGCCGGTGCTGGACGCGATTGCCGGCAAGGTCTGGCGGCTGGGTGAGGCGCTCGGCGCCGGCAGCACGGTGAAGATGGTCAACCAGTTGCTCGCCGGCGTGCATATCGCCGCGGCGGCGGAGGCGATGGCGCTCGGCATCCGTGCCGGCGCCGACCCGCAGACGCTGTTCGACGTGATCACCACCTCCGCCGGCAATTCCTGGATGTTCCAGAACCGCGTGCCGCACGTGCTGGCCGGCGACGACACGCCGCGCTCGGCGGTCAACATCTTCGTCAAGGACCTTGGCATCGTGCTGGACCAGGCGCGCGCGCTCACCTTCCCGCTGCCGCTGGCTGCCACCGCGCACCAGTTGTTCCTCGCCGCCGCCGCCGCCGGGCATGGCGGGCGCGACGATGCGTTCGTGATCCGCGTCTGGCAGATGCTGACGGGCATCAAGCTGCCGGAAGGAGGCGCATGAGCGATCCGACCATCGAACTCGTCTGGGACATCAAGTGCGGCACGGGCGAGAGCTGCACCTGGGACGCGGCGCGGCGCCTCGTGCTGTTCACCGACATCCCGAACGCAGTGCTGCATGCCTACGCGCCCGAGAGCGGGGCGACGCAGACCTGGCACCTTCCGGGCAAGGCGCCGAGCTTCGGCGTCTGCCGCTCCGGCCGGCTGGTGATGGCGCTGCGGGATCGCGTCGTGCTGTACCATCCGGCGACCGGCGAGACGACGCCACTGACCGGCCCGATCGACCAGCCCTCGCGCGTGCGGCTGAACGACGGCAAGGTCGGGCCGGACGGCTGCTTCTGGGTCGGCGGCATGGACGAGGACAAGGCCAAGGAGCCGGTCGCGAGCCTGTGGCGCATCACGCCCGACGGGCGCGCGGAGCGGAAGGCCGAGGGCTACGTCAACAGCAACGGGCTGGCGTGGTCGCCGGACGGGTCGGTGATGTTCCACAGCGACACGCGGCCCGGCTACATCGAGGCGTTCGATTTCGACGCAACGACCGGCCGCCTGTCCAACCGCCGCCGCATCGCCACCCTGACCACCGAGGAAGGCCGCCCGGACGGTGGCGCCACGGATGCCGAAGGCTGCTACTGGTCGGCCGGCAACTCCGCCGACTGCCTGCACCGTTTCGCCCCGGACGGCGCGCTGCTGTCCCGCGTGAAACTGCCGGTGCCGCGGCCGACCATGCCGTGCTTCGTGGGGCGGACCATCTACGTCACCACCTTGCGCGACGGGGCGGATGAGGCGACGCTCGCGCGCCATCCGGCGATGGGCGGGTTGTTCCGATTCGCCGCCCCGGTGGCCGGCGCGCCGGTCGCGCTGTTCGCTGATACGTAGGACCGGATCACGGCCAGCGAGCTGTAGCGAAGTGTTCCTGGCCACATTTGTCCAGGGGCAGCGCTCTCCAGCGAGTGTGCGTTTCGCATAGACGGTTGCGCTCTGATGTCGGATGGAGTGAGATATAATCACGGATCAGAGCTTGCAGCGCAGGATTTCGGGGGGAAGTGCGTGCCAATTGAATTGGTTTGGAACACGACGGAGGACGAGCACGGAGAGGCCCTGCGCGCTATGTTCCAGAACGCAAACAAATTCCACTGCGCTGTGGCCTTTGTTAAGGCGTCTGGCTTCAATATGATAGAGGATAAACTAGAGGCCCATCTTAGAAATAATCATCCCGCGCGCTTAATAATCGGACTAAATTTCTATCAGACAGACCCGTATGTTCTGCAAAAATTGCTTCAATGGAGACAGACATACGGCCATTTAGAACTGTATGTGTCGCCTGATGACGCAATTGAGTGCTTCCATCCAAAGATCTATGCGTTTAACTACCCAGGGAATCAGTCTGCTATTTTGGTTGGCTCTGCGAACATGACGGCGGGAGGGTTTGGCAATAATTGGGAATGCTCACTGAAAGTTGCTATTGCGAATGCCAATAATAATCCGTGGCTAAACGATGTTATTGGCGCTATGGACAGCTTGATTGACGACGGGGTAGTGAATGAACTCACTCAGGAAGTATTAGATAGTTATACGAAGAAATACAAAAAGGCGAGCGCGCTTGTACCTCTGTACAAA
>JAJZVE010000858.1 GCA_021845835.1 Pseudomonadota bacterium
CGTCACCGGCGAAGTGGGGGCCGGCAAGACCACGCTGATCGATCGCCTGCTGAACCGGCTCGATCGCGACACCTATGTCGTCGCGCGGATCAACACGACGCAGGTGTCCGGCGACGACCTGTTCCGGCTGGCAATGGCGGGATTCGGGCTGGATGCTCCGGATGACAGCAAATCCTCGCTGCTGCTGCAGTTCGAGGACGTGCTGCGCGACCACCGGCTGGCCGGCCGCCGCTGCCTGCTGGTGATCGACGAGGCGCAGAATCTCTCCCTCGCCGCGCTCGAGGAACTGCGCATGCTGTCGAACCTGACCGAGGGCGGCCGGGCCAGCCTGCAGACGCTGCTGGCCGGCCAGCCGCAGTTCCGGCAGATGCTGGCCAGCCCCGATCTCGACCAGCTCCGCCAGCGGGTGCTGGCGTCCTACCATCTCGGCCCGCTGGCACGGGAGGAGACGCGGGCCTACGTGCAGCACCGGCTCACCACGGCCGGATGGCACGGGGACCCGGCCTGGCAGGATGCGGCGTTCGATGTCGTCCATGACCATTCCGGCGGCATTCCGCGCCGCATCAACCGGCTCTGCTCGCGCGTGCTGCTGCTGGGGGCGATCGAGGAAAGCCACGAGATCACCGCCGAGATGGTCAGGATGACGGCGGAGGAACTGGCCGCCGACCTGGAGGGTCTGCCGCCCGTATCGGTGCGCAGCGGCCGCGCTGCCGGCGTGGCAGCGGGCGATCTGGCGGCGCTGTCCGGCCGGCTGGATCAGCTGGAGGCAAGGCTGGCGCGACGGGAGCGGGTGTTACAGCGCCTGCTCGACCTGCTGGCGGTGATGGGAGAGGCGGCGGCACGCTGACATGGTCCCCTTGTGCAATGCGCTCACGGTCGATGTGGAGGACTATTTCCAGGTGCAGGCGCTGGCCGGCGCGATCGATCGCGCCACCTGGGAGGGCTGGCCGCGTCGGGTGGAAGCGAACACGGCGCGGCTGCTCGACATGTTCGCCGCGGCCGGGGTGCATGCCACCTTCTTCACGCTGGGCTGGGTGGCCGAGCGGCATGGCACGCTGGTGCGCCGGATCGTCGCCGAAGGCCATGAACTGGCCAGCCACGGCTATGGCCATGAACTGATCGACCGGATCGGCGCGGCGGCGTTCCGGGCCGACGTGGTGCGCGCCCGCGCCATCCTGGAAGACGCGGCGGGCGTCGCCGTGGCGGGCTACCGCGCCCCCACGTTCTCCCTCGGCACCCGCACGCCCTGGGCGCACACGATCCTGGCAGAGGCCGGATATCGTTATAGTTCCAGTATCTATCCGGTCCGGCATGATCTATACGGCAGTCCTGACGCGCCCCGCGCGCCGCATGAGGTGGCCGGCGGGCGTCTGTGGGAATTGCCGATGACGACATTGCAACTCCGGGGGCGCAACATGCCCATCTCCGGCGGGGGATGGTTCCGGCTGCTGCCCTACGCGGTCTATCGCCTGGGCCTGCGCCGCTATCTCGCGGCCGGCGACCAGCCGGCGATCTTCTACACCCATCCCTGGGAGTTCGATCCGGGGCAGCCGCGCGTCGGCGGCATCGGCTGGCGGTCACGGCTGCGCCACTATACCGGCCTCGCCTCGGCCGAGGCGCGGCTGCGGCGGCTGGTGGCCGAATTCCGCTGGGACCGCATCGACCGGGTGTTCGCCGCCCAACTGGCAACGACCGCGGGACACTGACGCATGGCGCTCGCCTGCCGCCCGCTCCGCCCCGAGGCGCGTGCTGCCTGGGACGCGTTCGTTGCCGCCCACCCCGAGGGTACGTTCTTCCATCTCGCGGCCTGGGCCGACGTGATCCAGCGCGCCTTCGGCCACCAGCCGCATTATCTGATGGCGGAACGGGACGGCGCCGTGGTGGGCGTGCTGCCGCTCGTGCACATGCGGTCCCGGCTGTTCGGCAGCACGCTCGTGTCCGCGCCGTTCTGCGTCTATGGCGGCCCGGTCGCCGCCGATGCGGAAAGCCTTGCCGTGCTGCTGGAGGCAGCCGCCGCCCTGATGGCCCGGACCCGCGCGGAGTCGGTGGAGTTGCGCTTCCGCGACGAACCGCGCGGCGACTGGCTCGATGCGGCGGAGTGGCAGCGCGGCCCCGAGCTGTATGTGACGTTCCGGCGCGCGATCACGGCCAGCGACGAGGCGAATCTCAAGGCGATCCCCAATCGCCAGCGTGCCGTCATCCGCAAGGCCATCGATCTTGGGTTGACCTCGCGGATCGGCAACGAGGTAGACCTGCTCTGGCGCATCTACGCCGAGAGCGTGCACAATCTCGGCACGCCGGTGTTCCCGCGCCGGTATTTCCGGCTGCTGGCGGAGACCTTCCGCGACCGGACGGAAATCCTGGTGGTGCGCAAGGACGACACGCCGGTGGCGGCGGTGATGAGTTTCTTCTGGCGCGACGAGGTCAATCCCTATTACGGCGGCGGCACGGAAGCCGCGCGGCACTGTTTCGCCAACCCGTTCATGTACTGGGAAGTGATGCGGCTTGCCGCCGCCAAGGGCGTGCGGCTGTTCGACTTCGGTCGCAGCAAGATCGAGACAGGCAGCTTCGCCTTCAAGAAAAATCTCGGCTTTCCGCCCGCGCCCCTCCATTACCGCTTCCGGCTGCCGCCGGGCGGCACGATTCCGGAGCGCAATCCGCTCAATCCGAAATACAGCCGGGCGATCGCCGCGTGGAAGCGGCTGCCGCTGCCCGTCGCCAACCTGCTCGGACCGTTCATCGTGCGCGGACTGGGCTAGGCGCGCGGCACTGATCGGGGAGAATGCGAGATGACGACCGACACTCTGGCCCTCCCGCAATCCGCCTTCCGATCGCAGACGCTGCGCGCGCTGCTGCCGCCCCTCGCCGTCGCCGCGGTGGCGCTGATGCTGCTGTTCCATGCCGAGGCGGCGGCCGCGCTGGCGACATGGATCGACAGCACCGCCTATAATCACTGCTTCTTCGTGCTGCCGATCGCGCTCTGGCTGGCGTGGGAGCGCCGCGCCACCGCGG
>JAJZVE010000859.1 GCA_021845835.1 Pseudomonadota bacterium
CGCCCTGCACATCGACAGCGCGCCCGGACAGGGCACCACGATCCGGCTCTGGCTGCCGCTCGCCGAACCCGCCGCGGCCGCCGCCGCGCCGGCGGGCGACGAACCGGCCGCCGGACCGCCGCGCGAGTCCGGCCACCGGCTGATGCTGGTCGACGACGACGCCGACGTGCTGGAGGCGCTGGCCGGGCACATGACCTCGCTGGGCTACGCCGTGCAGCCGGTGCCCTCGGCGGTGGAGGCGCTGGCGCGGCTGGAAGCCGGCGAGGCGGTGGACCTGCTCGTCTCCGACCTGTCGATGCCGGACATGGACGGCATGACGCTGATCGGCGAGGCGCAGCGGCGCAATCCCGCGCTGCCGGCGGTGCTGCTGACCGGCTTCGCGACCGATGCGGCGGAGATCGCCGCGCGGCGGATGCCGGGCCGGGTCGAGCTGCTGCACAAGCCGATCCGCGGCCGGGTGCTGGCCGCCCACGTGGCCGACCTGCTGCGCCGCCCACCCCCCGCCCGGTAACGCCACCGCGAAGGCGGCGGCGTTGCGCCGGCCGCCCCTCAGGTCGTACACTCGCCGCGACACCGGCGCGCGGGCATCCCGCCGGGAGGCCGCCCCGGTCATGCGGGAACGCAAGGCGGGAGACGCAGTATGGTCACGCTTACCGTGAACGGCCGGCCGCACCGGCTGGATGTCGAGCCGGATATGCCGCTGCTGTGGGTGCTGCGCGACGAGATCGGGCTGACCGGCACCAAGTTCGGCTGCGGCATCGCGCAATGCGGCGCCTGCACCGTGCATGTCAACGGCGCGGCGGTGCGCTCCTGCTCGGTGCCGGTGGGCAGCGTCGATGGCGCGCACATCACCACCATCGAGGGGCTGTCGGACGACGCCAGCCACCCGGTGCAGGTGGCCTGGATCGCCGAGGACGTGCCGCAATGCGGCTACTGCCAGTCCGGCCAGATCATGGCGGCGGTGGCGTTCCTGAAGCGCACGCCCGCCCCGACCGATGCCGAGATCGACGCGGCGATCAGCAATATCTGCCGCTGCGGCACCTATCCGCGCCTGCGCGCCGCGATCCATCGCGCCGCCGCGCTGCTGCGCGGCTGAGACGGGGGAGGACGGAGGATGAACGCTGTCACGCCGTCGCGCCGGCAGGTGCTGCTGGCCACGCTGTCCGCCGCCGGCGGGCTGGCGGTGGGGATCGGCTTCGCGCCCGCGGCATCGGCGCTGCCGATGGGGCCGGTGCCCTCGGATGCCGGCCATCCGCCCGGCGCGCAGGAGGTCACCGCCTGGGTGGTGGTGGACCCCGACAACAGCGTGCTGATCCGCGTGGCACGGCAGGAGATGGGCCAGGGCATCCTGACCGCGCTGCCGATGCTGGTCGCCGAGGAACTCGGCTGCGACTGGCGGACGGTGCGCGTCGAATACGCCTCGCCGCACCGCAACTATGTCGAGCACGGCGTCTATGGCCGCATGATGACCGGCGGCAGCCGCTCGGTGCGGGAGAGCTACCGGATGCTGCAGCAGGCCGGCGCCGCCGCCCGCGAACGGCTGATCGCCGCCGCCGCCGCGCGCTGGGGCGTGGCGCCCGGCACCTGCGCGGCGCGCGACAGCCAGGTGGTGCATGCCGCGACCGGCCGCAGCCTGTCGTTCGGCGCGGTGGCCGCCGAGGCGGCGCATGTCACGCTGGCCGCCGAGCCGGCGATCCGCGCGCCGGAGCAGTTCCGCCTCGCCGGCAAGCCGACGCCGCGGCTGGACACGCGGGTGAAGGTGACCGGGCAGGCGCAGTTCGGCATCGATACAAGGTTGCCCGGCATGCTGTATGCCGCCGTCGCCGCCTGCCCGGTGTTCGGCGGCACGCTCGCGCATGCGGACGAGAACGCGATTGCCGGGCGGCGCGGCATCAAGGCGGTGGTGCGGCTGCATGACGCGGTCGCCGTGGTGGCCGACAGTTTCTGGCGCGCGAGGCAGGCGCTCGCCGACCTGCCGGTGACCTGGAACGAGGGACCGGCCGCCCATACCGACAGCGCGCAGTTCCGCGCCGCCTATCGTGCCGCGCTCGACGGGCCGATGGCCAATGCGCTCAGCCGCGGCGACGTGACGGGATCGCTGGACGGCGCCGCGAAGCGGGTCGAGGCGCTGTACGAGGTGCCGCATCTCGCGCATGCGCCGATGGAGCCGCTGAACTGCACCGCGCATGTGCAGGACGGGCGCGTGGACATCTGGATCGGCACGCAGGCGCCGGAGATGGCGATGCGGCGCGCCGCCGCCGTCGCCGGGGTGCGGCCGGAGCAGGTCTATGTCCACAACTGCTTCCTGGGCGGCGGCTTCGGCCGGCGGGCGGTGAACGACGAGATGGCGCAGGCGGTCGCGGTCAGCAAGGCGGTCGGCGCGCCGGTCAAGCTGGTCTGGACGCGCGAGGAGGACATCCGCCACGACCGCTACCGCCCGCAGGCGGCGATCCGCTTCCGCGCCGGGCTGGATGCGCAAGGGCTGCCGGTGGCGTGGCGGATGCAGACCGCGGTCGGCTCCATCCGCCGCTCGCTCGGCTGGGACCCGGTCGCCAGCGGCATCGAGCCGATGGCGGTGGAGGGGCTGGTGAACTGCCCCTATGCGGTGCCCAATGTCAGCGTCGATTGCGTGCTGAAGAACACGCATGTGCCGGTGATGTTCTGGCGCTCGGTGGGCAGCAGCCAGAACGCCTTCGCGGTCGAGAGCTTCGTCGACGAGATGGCGGTCGCCGCCGGCGCCGACCCGCTGGCGTTCCGCCGCAGGCTGCTCGCGCACCGGCCGGACTTCTTGCGCGTGCTGGACGTGCTGGCCGCGCGCAGCGACTGGGGGACGAAGCTGCCGGCGGGCTGGGGGCGCGGGCTTGCGCTGCACGAGAGCTTCGGCACCATCGTCGGCGAGGTGATCGAGGTGTCGGTCAGCCCGGCCGGCGCGGTGCGCATCCATCGCGTGGTGGCGGCGGTGGATTGCGGGCACGTGATCAATCCCGCCACGGTGGAGCGGCAGAT
>JAJZVE010000860.1 GCA_021845835.1 Pseudomonadota bacterium
CGAAGAGTAACCGCTGCCGAAGTCGTCCAGCGCCAACCGCAACCCGAAGTCGAGAAACGGCCGCAGCATGTTGCGCGTCGCATCCAGATCGTGGAGTAGTTCGCGTTCCGTGACTTCGATGACCAGGGGTTTGGTAAAGCCGACCAGGTCGCCGCAGGATGCACAGGCGCGGCGCGCCGACTCGAGGAGTTCGGCGACGACCTTGGGGTGGCGCAACAGATTGCCGGAGATGTTGACGAAATGCGCCATGTTCGGGGTGATGCGCTGCTGCCGCATACAGTGTTCGATGACGGTCAGGATGATGGCGCGGTCTATCTGGTGGGTAATCTGGAGCTGGCGCGCGGCCTCGATGAACTGATCGGCCGCGAGCGGCTCGCTGTTGACGCCAATGACCCGCGCCAGGGCCTCTTCAGCCACGACCGCGCCACCGCGCAGATCGACAATCGGCTGATAGGCCGGTACGACCCGGTGTTCGCGCAATGCCGCGTCCAGCAGTTTGCCGAGTCCGAAGACCTGCCCGTGCAGGGCGTCGGCATGGATCACGCGGTTGCGCCCGCTGTTCTTGGCCTGGTACATCGCGGCGCCGCAGGCCGCGATCAACTGCTCGGCAGTGGTTGCGTCTTCCGGGAAGCAGGCGGTGCCGAAGCTTGCGGACGCGTGGATTTCATACCCGTCCGCCTTCAGGGTCATTGACTCGATCGCCTGTCGCAACCGCTCTGCGGTGCTGTCTGTCGTGTCGCGGTCCGCGTCGCGAAGCAAGCACAGAAATTCCTGTCCGCCCCAGCGTCCGACCTGGCCGCGCTCTCCCAGCATTTGCCTGGCGAGCTGGCCGACCTGCTGGATGAGGAGATTGCCGCAACGCTCACTGTAGCCGTAATTAATGACCTTGAATCGGTCGAGGTCGAGCATGATCAGCCCGAACGGGCGGTGACCCTGGCGGCCGGGGGAGACATGCGCTTCGACCAGCTCCCGGAATGCAGCGCGGGTCTGAAGTCCAGTGAGCGGATCGGGCGGGAGTGGACTTGGACCGGCAAAGGATGGGTTGGCTGTTTTCATGGGTCAGATGGCCGCGTGTCGTCCTGTTTTGTGGTCGTGCAATAACTTCTGTGCCCATCTTGATGAAGAATAGCAGGAATATCTCCAGTGTGGGTTGAGGGGGACGAGAGCGGAAACACTCCCCGGGGAAGCGGTGGGCAGGTCAATACGTAATACCTATAGATCGGCTGCGCCATGCCTACTGGCGTACTCGATCCAAGAGCCTGATTTCACGCGGTTTTGAGGAACAACCCGGCGGCCAGCAGCGCACTGCCGAACGCGCTGAGTTCCGAGCGTGGCTTGACCAGCGGAACGTCGAGGACCTGTTCCCGGATCCGTTGCCAGCCGGGGTTCCGGCTGCCGCCGCCGGTCGTGCGGATGGATCGCACCCGGGGGCCGCCGAGGGCATGCAGAAGCCGATACCCTTGGGCCTCGATCTGGGCGATACCTTCCAGCATGCCCTGGAAAAACGTTACGCTGTCCGCGGGGAGCGGTTCGAGCTTCGCCGTCATCGTCGGGTCGTTGACCGGGAACCGCTCACCGACATCGGGCAGGGGATAATACTCCAGGCCGGTCAAGTTCTCGGGGTCCAGCAGCGGTGTCATTTCGCGCAGCTGTTCGAGCTTGAAGTACTGAAGGAGCGTCGCCCCGCCGCTGTTGGAGGCGCCGCCGATAAGCCAACGGTCGCCCAGGCGATGGCTGTAGACCCCATGTCCGGCGGAAAAGACGGGCCTGTCGGCGAGCACTTTGAGGACCAGGGTCGAACCTAGGGATGTCACCGCGTCACCGCATTCGCTGCCGCCGGCGGCGATAAACGCCGCGACCCCGTCGGTGGTTCCGGCAACCACCATTGCGTTCCGGGGGAATCCGAATGCATCGGCGACTTCGCCGCTCACGGGCGCAAGCGGCTCGCCGGGGGAGTGTACTTGGGGCAGCAGGCCGATATTGATCCCGAGCTGGCTGATCCAGTCGGGCCAGCGGCGCGTCTCGGTGTCGTAGCCGAGCTTCAGGCAGTTGTTGTAGTCACTGTGGCCCCAGGCGCCCGTGAGTTTTCCGGCGATCCAGTCTGCCTGGTGCAGGGCGTGCGCCGCATTCCGGGTCCCGCCCTGGGCATGGAGCCATAGGAGTTTCGCCAGACTGCTGGTCGCGCCCTGGGCCCCGCTGTCTGGCCCGGCGAACGGCAGGATCTGCTTTGCCTCGTCGACGGCGCGGGCATCGTTGTACATCAGTGCGGTGGTCGTGGGCGCGCCCTCTCGGTCACACAGCAGCAGGGTGCCGGAAGTCCCGTCCACGGCAATGGCCCGGACCCGTTTCGGGTCGATGCGCTGTGCCAGCAGCCTCAGCGCCGAGACTGCAGCCGTCCACCAGGCCCCCGCTTCCTGGGTGACCTCGTTTTCCTTGCGCGATGGCAGGGGTATGGCGGCGTCCGCCTGCGCGAGCAGATTGCCCTGCGCATCGATGGCCATTGCGCGGCAGCCTGTGCTGCCCAAATCGATACCGAGGTAGATGCCGCTGTCTGTAGCAGCAGTTCTCACAGCCGCAGTCTTGCGGGCGCCTCCTCTAGCAGTGACACCTTCGCCGGGTTCACGCTCCGCGGCTGGCGGGAGAGCGGATTCCGGTTTGCCCGCCTCTTTCGGTGTCCGGGGCGGGGTGCGCCGCTCGCGCGGCAGCATACGGAAGCGTCCGCTGCCGGTCCGGCCGCTGGAGCTGCTCTGGGAAGGCGGAGCGGCCGGCATCGGCAATGTTGCGGAGTCTGCGCCTGCGGGATCGGCAGAGACGGACGGGTCCTCCGGGCCTGCCTTTGGTTTGCCGTCCGCCACCGGTGGCGGCGGGGGTAGCGGCACGCAGCCTGGTTTGCGGTGATCGGCGATGATGGTCGTATAAATGCCGCCACGGACGTAGAATTCGGCACGTAGCCTCATGTAGCGGGGCGCCGTCGCCGCCACCAGGTCGTTCAGGATGGAGTTG
>JAJZVE010000861.1 GCA_021845835.1 Pseudomonadota bacterium
GGTCGCCGATATCGGCGGACTGTGGCGGTTGGAACGGGTGACGGCCACGCTCTCCGATCTCGCGGAAACCGCGCTCGCGCTCGCCGCCGCGCATCTGCTGCGCAGCGCCCACGACGCCGGCGAGATCGCGCTGCCGCATCCCGCCGACCCGGCATGCGGCGCCGGCCTGATCGTGCTCGGCATGGGCAAGCTCGGCGCGCGCGAATTGAACTATTCCAGTGATATCGACCTCGTCCTGCTGCACGACCCCGACGCCGGCCTGCTGCCGGCCGAGGAGGCCGGCGCCTTCTTTACACGCCTCGCGCGCGGGTTGGTGGGGTTGATGGAGGCGCGGGACGCTGACGGCTACGTGTTCCGCACCGATTTGCGCCTGCGCCCCGACCCGGCCGCCACCGCGCCCTGCATCGCCCTGCCGGCCGCCATCACCTACTACGAAAGCATGGGTCAGAACTGGGAGCGCGCGGCCATGCTGAAGGCGCGCCCGGTGGCCGGCGACCGGGTGGCGGGCGCCGCCTTCCTGGCGGCGATCCGGCCGTTCGTCTGGCGCCGCCACCTCGACTTCGCCGCGGTCGCCGACATCCATGCCATGAAGCGGCGCATCGACGCCGAGCGCGGCGGCGGACCCGGCGCGGCGCCCGATCCGGTGGCGCGCATCCTGGGCCACAACGTCAAGCTCGGCACCGGCGGCATTCGCGAAATCGAGTTCCTGGCGCAGACGCTGCAACTGGTCTGGGGCGGGCGTGACCCGGCGCTGCGCAGCCCGGCGACGCTGGAGGCGCTGCGCCGGCTGGTGCGCGCCGGCCATCTCGCCCGCCGCACCGCCGGCGAGCTCGCCGCCGCCTACCGTTTCCTCCGCCGCGTCGAGCACCGGTTGCAGATGGTGGCCGACCGGCAGACGCACAGCCTGCCGGAGACGCGCCCGGCACTGGAACGGTTCGCAACCTTCCTGGGCCACGACTCGGCCGAGGCGTTCGCCGCGACGCTGCTGCGGCATCTGCAACGGGTGCGGCACGGCTATCGCGCGGTGTTCGAGACGGTGCCGGCGCCGCCCGGTCCGGCCCTGCCAGTGCTGGATTTCTCCGGCGTCGGCGAGGCGCCGCCGCCGACCCGCGCCGCGCTGGCGGAGCTGGGCTACGCCAACCCCGATGCCGTGGTCGTCACGGTGCAGAGCTGGCAGGCCGGGCGGCTGCGCGCGCTGCGCTCGGAACGGGCGCGCGAGCTGATGGCGCAGGTGCTGCCGGCCCTCCTTGCCGCCTTCGCCCGCCAGCGCGAACCGGACGCCGCCTTCGCGCGTCTGGACGCCTTCCTCGCCCGCCTGCCCGCCGGCGTGCAGCTGCTGTCGCTGTTCCAGCGCAACCCCGGCTTGCTGGAGCGCGTGGCGGCGGTGCTGGGCGCGGCGCCGTCGCTCTCGGAACATCTCGCGCGCACGCCGGCGGCGCTGGAGGGGCTGCTGGCGCCGGAGGCCAGTGCCGATGTCGCCCGCATGCTGCACATCCGGCTCGCCGACGCGCGGGCGCTGGAGGAGGCGATCGCGATCATCCGCCGCACGGTCCGCGAGGAGGATTTCTCCGTCAGCGTCGCAACGCTGGAGGGCCGCATCGACGCCGACGCGGCCGGCGCACTGCGCGCCGACCTGGCGGACGCGACCATCGCCGCCCTGCTGCCGCGCGTGCTGGACGACTTCACGGACCGCTTCGGCCGCGTGCCGGGGGGCGCGATGGCGGTGGTGCTGCTCGGCAAGGCCGGCGGGCGGGAGATGATGGCGGGGTCGGATCTCGACCTGATGCTGGTCTATGACCATCCCGAGCAGGCGAGCGAGAGCGTCGGCGGCCGCGTCCTGCCGGCGAGCCAGTGGTTCCTGCGCGCCGTCCACGCCTTCATCGCCGCGCTCACCGCACCGGACGCGAGCGGGCCGATGTACGCCGTGGACATGCGGCTGCGTCCGTCCGGCAACAAGGGGCCGGTCGCGGTGTCGCGCGCGGCGTTCGAACGCTATCACGCGGCCGAGGGCGGTGCGGCGTGGACCTGGGAGCGCATGGCGCTGACCCGCGCGCGGGTGGTGGCCGGGCCGCCGGCGCTGCGCGCGCATGTCGAGGCGGCGATCCGCACCGCCATCGCCGCCGGTGGCGAGGCGGCGGCGATCCGCGCCGACGCCGCCACGATGCGGGCGCGGCTGGCGCGCGAACTACCGGCGCGCGGCGGGTGGGACGTGAAGCATCGCGTGGGCGGCGGCATGGAGGTGGAGCTTCTGGCGCAGGCGCTGCAGCTTGTCCACGCCGGCGCGCATCCCGACCTGCCGCATCCCTCGACACGGGTGGCGCTGGCGCGGCTCGGCGCCGCCGGGGCACTGCCGGCGTCGGATGCCGCGCTGCTGGTACGGGCCGATCGCGTCTGGCGCACCGTGCAGGGCATGCTGCGGCTGACCGAGGGGCGGACGCCGGCGGAGCAGCTCGCGCCCGCCTCGGCGGCGGCACTGCTGCGGGCTGCGGCGGCGGCGGGGATCGCCGCGGTTGACGTGGCGGCGTTGCGCGCCACCTTGGATGCGCTGGCGCAGGACGTGCGCGCGGCCTTCGTCCGTCATGTGGGAGCGATCGAGACATGAACCTCAAGGAAGGCGACGCGGCGCCGGACTTCGTGCTGCCGGCGAGCTTCGGCCGTTCGGTCAGCCCGGCGGCGCTGCGCGGCCGTCCGTTCGTGCTGTATTTCTATCCCAGGGCGGACACGCCCGGCTGCACCAGGGAAGCCTGCGCGTTCCAGGAGGCGCTGGCGCAGCTCGGCGGCATCGGCGTCGAGGTGATCGGCGTGTCCAAGGACAGGATTGCACCGATCGAGAAATTCGCCGGGAAATACGGCCTGAAGTTCCCGCTCGCCTCCGATGCCGGGACGCAGGTGGCGGAAGCGTACGGCGTGTGGGTGGAAAAATCCATGTACGGCCGGAAGTACATGGGGATGGAACGCAGCACGTTCCTGATCGACAAGGACGGCCGGATCGCCCGCATCT
>JAJZVE010000862.1 GCA_021845835.1 Pseudomonadota bacterium
TCGCATGCCGCCGGATGCCAGCGTGGTGCTGCAGGATTCGCGGGTGAAGGCGCTGGCGCAGGCGGTGCCGCTGCGCCCGCCGAGCTTCTGCACCGGCTGCCCGGAGCGGCCGATCTTCGCCGCGCTGTCGCTGGTGCAGAAGGAACTCGGCGAACGCCACGTCGCCGCCGACATCGGCTGCCACCTGTTCTCGGTCAATCCGCCGTTCGCGATCGGCACCACGACGATGGGCTACGGCCTCGGCGCATCCTCGGCCGGCGCATTCCAGGTGAAGGCGGACAAACGGCCGATCGCGGTGATGGGCGACGGCGGGTTCTGGCACAATGGCCTGGCCAGCGGCATCAGCAACGCCGTGTTCAACAGGCACGACGGTGTGGTGCTGCTGGTGGACAACCACTATTCGGCGGCGACCGGCGGGCAGGACATCCCGTCCTCGCGCGCCGACAACCCGCAGCGCAGCACGAAGCATCCGATCGAGGACGCGGTGCGCGGCGTCGGTGCGCGCTGGGTACGGCGCATCGACCGCACCTATTCCATCGCCAGGATGCGCGATGCCCTGCGCGAGGCGCTGACCACAAAGGCCGAGGGGCCGAAAATCGTCATCGCGTCCTCTGAATGCATGCTGAACCGCCAGCGCCGCGAACGCCCCGCCTTCGCCGCCGCGGTGCAGCGCGGTGAGCGGCGCGTGAAACCGCGCTTCGGCGTGGACGAGGATGTCTGCACCGGCGATCATGCCTGCATCCGTCTGTCCGGCTGCCCGTCGCTGTCGGTGAAGGATTCCGCCGATCCGCTGAAACAGGACCCGGTCGCCGCGATCGACAATTCCTGCGTCGGCTGCGGCAATTGCGGCGAGGTGGCGGACGCCGCCGTGCTGTGCCCGAGCTTCTGGCGCGCCGACGTGGTCCACAACCCGGGGCCGTGGGAACTGGCGTTCGATCGCTGGCGCGGGCGGATCATCGGCGCGCTGGCGCGGTGGCGCGATGCGAAGCGGCTGGAGTTGGCGTGACATGGACGGCACTTTCCCGCTGCGCGCGGAACGGCCGATCGGCGTCGCCATCCTGGCGATGGGCGGCCAGGGCGGCGGCGTGCTGGCCGACTGGATCGTGGCGCTGGCCGAAAGCGCGGGCTGGTACGCGCAGGCCACGTCCGTGCCCGGCGTCGCGCAGCGTACCGGCGCGACGATCTATTACGTCGAGCTGATCCGCATGCAGGGCGACCAGCTTCCGGTGCTGTCGCTGCTGCCGGTGCCGGGCGACGTGGACGTGGTGATCGCCGCGGAACTGATGGAGGCCGGGCGCGCCATCCAGCGCGGCCTGGTGACGCCGGCACGCACCACGCTGATCGCCTCCACGCACCGCGCCTATGCGGTGACGGAAAAGATGCACCCGGGCGACGGGCGCGCCGACCCGACGGCGGTGCGCAGCGCCGCACAGGTGGCGGCGCAACGCTTTTTCGCCGCCGACATGCAGGCGCTGGCGGAACGGGCCGGCAGCGTGATCTCCGCCGCCCTGTTCGGCGCGCTGGCCGCCAGCGAAGCGCTGCCGTTCCCGCGCGTGGCGTTCGAGCAGACGGTGCGCGCCGCCGGCGTCGGCGTGGAAGCGAGCCTGCGCGCCTTCGCTGCCGGCTTCGACGCCGTGACGGCGCCCGCGGCGGCGCCGCAGCCGCCCCCGGCCCCGCCCGCCACCCCGCGCGGCGGCGCGGCGGCCGAGCGGGCGGCGCTGCAACGCGCGCTGCAGCGCCTGGAAACGGAATTCCCGGCGCCGGCACAGGACATGCTGCGGCACGGACTGGCGCGGGTGGTCGATTACCAGGACGCAGCCTACGCGCACGAGTATCTCGACCGCGTGGCGCGCATCGCGGCACTGGACAACGCCGCGCACGATTTCGCGCTGACCGCGGAAGCGGCGCGGCAGATCGCCGTGGCGATGGCCTATGACGACGTGATCCGCGTCGCCGACCTCAAGACCCGCGGCAGCCGCCTCGCCCGCGTGCGCGCCGAGGCAGGGGTGCGCGACGGCCAGTTGCTCGGCACCACCGAGTTCTTCCATCCGCGGCTGGAGGAAGTGTGCGCGACGCTGCCGGCGGGGATCGGCCGGCGTGTCGAAGCCTCTCCGGCACTGTCGCGCGTGGTCGGCACGCTGTTCGCGCGCGGCCGGCGCATCCGCACGCATACGCTGCGCGGCTACGCGCTGCTGTACGCGCTCGCCGGGCTGCGGCGCCGGCGGCGCGGCCTGCTGCGGCACGGGCGCGAGCAGGCACATCTGGCGGAATGGCTGGCGCTGGTGGAACGGCACGCGCCGGCGGATTACGTGCTGGCGCTGGAACTGCTGCGCTGCCGGCGGCTGGTGAAGGGCTACAGCGACACCCATGCCCGCGGCGTCGGCAAGTTCGGCCGCGTGCTGGGCGCGCTGCCGCGGCTTGCCGGGCGCGCCGACGCGGCCGACTGGATCCGCCGCTTGCGCGAGGCGGCGCTGGCGGACGAGGATGGCAGGATGCTGGACGGCGCGCTGGCGACGGTCGCCACGCTCGCAACCGTGCCAGGCGAACGGGGGGAGACTGTCCGATGAGCCTCAGCGACTTTGCCGCCGACATCGCCGGCGGGCGGGTGCGCGTGATCGACCTGACGCAGACGCTCTCGG
Organism: Pseudomonadota bacterium; assembly: GCA_021845835.1. Next base: position 2,640 of record JAJZVE010000862.1, read on the forward strand.
CGGATTTCCCGACCATCCAGCTACCGCCGCAGTTCGGCGCCTGCGCGCCGTTCCGCATGGAGGAGGTGTCGCGCTACGATGAACGCGGGCCGGCCTGGTACTGGAACAACATCTCGATGAACGAGCACACCGGCACGCATTTCGACGCGCCGGTGCATTGGGTGAGCGGCAAGGATTTCCCCGATAACACCACCGACACGATCCCGGCGGAGAAGTTCATCGCACCGGCGGTGGTGATCGACTGCGCGACGCAGACGGCGGCGAACCCGGACTTCCTGCTGACGCGCGACGCGATCCTGGCGTGGGAGGGGCGGCACGGCCGCATCCCCAATGGCGCCTGGGTGCTGCTGCGCACCGAC